>JBFXGQ010000380.1:0-5087 GCA_050177915.1 Pseudodonghicola sp.
CGCGTGATCTGCCGTGCTGCGATCCGATCCTGTATTCCGGCGACGTTACCGCCATTCCCCAATATGGGCCGGTGGATTTGTCGCAAAGGGAGGCGATGTTTGGCGGCGTGCCCGCCGGCATCTGTGGCGGTCTTGCGGTGGGCCGGGATATTGCTGTTCGGCAATCCGGATCCGCGCGGACGGAAGATCTGCGCGACCGAGACGAATATTCTGATCTTTCCGCCGCTGTGCCAAAGGTTCGATATCGAACAGGTCGGGACGGCCTATCGGAAATGCCAACGCATTTGCGCGAGGCGCGGCAGGCCGCGCGCGGTACCGGACGATCTGTTCAACGGGGCGGAGGCGCAGAAATTGCCGCTTGCGCTCGATTGTGCGTTCCTGCTTCCACTCCCGCTGCCGCCCGATACGCGCCCCCGCAACCGGGTCACGCCGGCGGCGCGGTCATTTTCGCCGATATGAGGTCCAGCGCCGCCTGGGTGCGTCTGAGCTCCTCGGCGATGCTCGCCAGGAGTGACGAGGCGCGAAGATCGTCTGAGCGGGTCGCGGTTTCCTCAAGATCGAAAAGAAGCTGTCCCAAGCGTTCGAGCCCCAGCATCGAGGCCGATCCTCCGGCCTTGTGGGCGATGTCGCGGACATGCGCGCTGTCGGCGGAGGGGTCGCCAACCAGAGAGGTGGCGAACTCCAGGGTGTCGCGGACAAGCCGCAGGCCTTTGTCTTCGCCGACGAGGTGAAGGACGCTCTCCAGCTGGGCGGAGAGATCGGAGGTGCAGGCGGAAGTGACATGGTCGGGCCGGGCGGGGGCGTCGGCCGGGTCCGGGTCCGAAAAGCGGTCCAGCACATCCGCCAGCTGTTCGATCCCGAAGGGCTTGTTCAGCACCGCAACCATTCCGGCGGAAAAGTACGCCTCCGAGCCGAAGAAATCCATCTGACCGGTGACGCCGATCACCTTGGCGTTCCGGGAGGCGCCTTTCTGACGGATTCGACGGCTGGCCACGGCGCCGTTGAGACCTGGCATGTTCAGGTCGGTGAAGATGAAATCGAAGCGTCGCGCCCTGGCCAGCTTGATGGCGTTGGCCCCGGAGGAGGTCGTTTCAACCCGGCAGCCGAGTTTCTTCAGCATGCCGGTGATCACCGAGCGGCACACCCGATCGTCATCCGCGACCAGAACAAGGGGCGGGCGTTGCGGGGTGGCGGGCTGCTGGCCGTGTGCGGGAAGCGCGCGTTCGGGGGCGAGGTGTTTCTTGCGTATGATCCGATTGAACTCCAGGGGAATTTCGAAACGAAACCGAGTGCCCGTGTCGGGCTTGCTGTCGACTTCGATGGAGCCATTCATGCGCTGCACGGCATCGTGGACGATCGACAGCCCCAGACCGAAGCCCGCCTGCTCGGCCGGATCGGTCGCATCGAGGACCTGCGAATAGGGATCAAAGATGCTGCCCAGCTCGGAGTGCGGGATGCCGCGGCCGGTATCCACCACCTCGGTCACGAGATATCCGCCGCGGCCGCCGTCAGGGCTGTGAAATTTCAGGCGTACCGTGATTTTTCCGTTTCTGGTGAATTTGTTGGCATTGGTGATCAGATTGCTCAGCGCCCGCGAATAGGTGAGGGGCATTCCAGTACATTCGATATCTTCGGCGTCGCCACGTGTTTCGAGAGCTATGGTGTTCCCGTTGCTTTGGGTCGCCAGCTCAATTTCCCTGATCAGCGCTTCGGCCTCCTTCTTCGGACTGAAGGACGTGCGGAGTTCGGCCTGCCTGCCGGATCTGGATGCCTCCAGCGACCAGTCGATTTGGGTCAGCGCTCTCTGGCTGCAGCTTTTCGCCGTTTCGATCAGGTCGTTCATCTCAGTGGTCGTTTTTGCATTTTTAATTAGGTCCAGCGCGGCAATTATGCCATGGAGCGGGGCTCTCATTTCGTGATTATAGGTCAGAAACTCCTTGTCTCTGGCGCTGGTATGATCCCGCAAGGTTCTTAAATTTTCTTTAAGTTTTTTATGAACTGTCGTCTGCTTGGCGATCTTTGCGACGTATATCATCAGCAAGGCGGGTTCGCCTCCGCCCGTCTCGGTGCGGATTGTGGCCGTGATGCGCATATTTCGCCCCGACCGTGGAATGTCATACTGATGCGGGCCGAGGTTTATGTCGCGGTTTTGACTTTTGTCCTGCAAGCGCCGCGCCAGGATCCTGTAATCGTCGGCATACTGATCCGGGACAATCGTGTTCTCGATCTTTTGGTGAAGCAGCGTGTCCGGCTTGAAGCCGAAAATTTCATGCGCCGCGGGGTTGGCCAGAAGGATTGTCCCGTCGAGCGTGGCGACGATAAGTCCCCGGTCCGAGCGGTGGAAAGACCTGCTGAGCAGCGCCGGGACCTGAGAGACTGTGTGCAGCTTTGCATGCGCTCGCGACGTGGCGACGCGGCTGGCGATGGAGGCGGACAACAGTATCGCCAGCGCCACCATCGCGAAAAGCTGAAAGGCCGCAGAGGCGTCCAGACCGAAGACTGTGCCGCCGGCACTCTGCACCAGAATGGCGGGGGGCGTGGGGGGGACGGTGATCCGGTCCGGCGACGGCTGATCCGCCGATCTGCGAAGCAGCACCGTCTCCTTGTTCATCGTGGCGGGGTCGGTGCTGCGGTACTGGTTCAGTCTGAAAAGCAGCGGCGCCGATACAAGCGCGTCCAGGGTGGCGTGGCGGCGGCCGGTGGCCCCCGTCGTGGAGGAGGGGGGGGCCGTGACCGGCGGTCGGGGGGCGGATCTGTCGGTCAGCCTGTCGCGGTGGGGGGGATGGCTTGATATCTCGATGCCCGGGCGGCGCGCGCCCGCCGCGCGGTCTGTGGTATCGAATTCCGTTTGCCCGGCCTTTGCGGGGCAATCTTGCCCTTGTGTTCTCGTGGTCATGTCCGGCGGGGTGTTCGCCGCTGCGTCATGTGGCTCCAATCCCACCACGCAGGCCACGAGGCCCAGGGTTTTGAGGAAGCGGGTCAGCGTTCCAGGTTGTCGGCCGGGGAGCGTTTTCTTTAGGGGCGGATTCATTTAGCGTCGGTCAAAATATTCTTGCTGTTGCCTACCCTCGGAGGCGGCAGATTGATCTGCATCGGATTGCGCCCGATTTTCGTGCAGCTCGGCGGATGACCCTTCGCGGCTCGATCAAGGGTAGCTCGGTCAATCGGCGCGGATTTCCTCGGCGTCTCTGGACGGCTTTGTCGGGGCTGGGTTTTGGTCTTTTCGCTCGGCGCTGAACCGGCGTTCTGTGGGCCGGAGGCTTGTATGTCATTTGCGCCTCCGCGTTTTGGATCGGCGGCGTTTCTGATCGGCAGATTGTTGATTGATTCGAAACATTATGCGGGTTTCGCCCAGGACTGGGGCATGAAGATGTCAGTGCCCCGATCCGCGTGGCGGAACCGTGGCATCTCTTTGTCATTGTTTTGGGTGATATCGCCGAGGGTCTGTTGCGCAGCCGCTGCGAAAATGGCGTGACGCCCCTGTTGATAGCCCTCCGGTGCAAGTGCGAGCGGCGTAGAAGAAAACCTACGCCTTCAAATTGAAGGCTATCATGCGGATTTCAGTTTGAGGTTGATATCGTTCGATATACAGGGTTAGCCAAAGGGAGTGCGGGAGCTCTTTAGGGGCCGGTTTGGCTTTTTTCTTCGCACTTGGATCGCGCGTTGTAAGTTGCCGATCAAGTCGTTCTTCGTAGAGCATTTTACGCCTGAAAATGGAAAATGGGGCGCCCTTGCGGGGGCCCGACAATCATGGGCTGGGGGCTGTGGGCGGTGGGGTCGAACAATGGATAGAGGGGGCATGCATATGGAAGATCTGATGACGATCGAGGGAAACACGCGCGCGGTTCGCGTGGTGCTGGCGGATGATCATCTGTTGCTCGGAGAGGCGATTCAGAGCGCCCTGGTCAAGTCCGGCGATTATCAGGTCACCACGGTTGGCACGCTTCCGGATCTGTGCGCGAAGCTCGGAGAGAGCGAGTTCGATATCATCTTGCTGGATCTCAAGATGCCGGGAATGACGGGGCTTTCCAGCGTGCAGACGGTGCTGTCCAAGAAGGGGCAGGCGAAGGTGGTGCTGTTCTCGGGGCAGGCGGACGCGCATTTCGTTGCGGAATCGGTGGCCCTGGGCGTGCACAGCTTCATTCCCAAGACCATGCCGCTGCGGTCGTTGCAAAGTGCGCTCAGCCTGATCGATTCCGGGCAGGCCTTCATTCCGGTCGTCGCGGATATCAACAAGCGGCGCGGCGCCCCGGAGGCGGCGGCCAGCCTGACGGATCGGGAGCTCAGCATTTTGAAGATGGTCGCCGATGGGATGACCAACAAGGAGATCGCCCGCGACATGGCGCTGAGCGAGGTGAACATCAAAATGCACATGCGCAGCATCTGCAAGAAGCTCGGGGCGCGGAACCGGGCACATGCGGCGACCATCAGCCGTGAGCGCATGATCATCTGACCGGCGGCCACGGCTCTCCGGGCGGTCTGCCCGGCGCCGCGCGTTCCCCGGTTCCGTCCGGCGGAGCGTTTTCAGGATGCCTTCCGGCCACGCGGGGCGCCTTGGCCGTGGTGCCGGTTCGGGGCGCAGGCCAATGGCGTTGGCTGGGACGCGGACCTCAAGGATCGAGGTCGGCTCACCCCTCCCGCCCTCCAGTCTCTTCTCCACTGTGACGTCACCACTGCGACGCATGGCAGCTCGACCTGCCGAGCGATGGAGAGGTGCCCGACGCGGTGCCGCCAGGGGAGGATCTCCCGGGCATCCCGTCGCTGACCACCGGTCCGCGATCGCAACGACCCTCTTAAGATCCCTCTATAAGGCCGAACCTATATAAGGCTGGATTGGCCATCTGGTCGCTCGCCCCGGCGGGCGGTAGGACCGCTGCCGCCTCCACTCCTTTCTCCCGGTCGGCCATCGTCTGGGCCGATCTATCCCCAGTGCCGGTCGGGAGCGGGTCCGCCCGGACATCCCGGGCATCGCATCGTCTCAGGGTCGTTCATGCTGTCGCGAGTCGGTTTGGTCTGCGATTGCGGGGTGACTCGTGTGCGATTCCTGTGGGGGTTCAGGGGTTTCTGTGGGTATCCCTGTGGATAAG
>JBFXGQ010000381.1:0-5077 GCA_050177915.1 Pseudodonghicola sp.
CGGAATCGCAAGCTGTGCTTCGACTGCCCCCTTGGCGATCGCCGCCGCCGACGCCTCGAACACCATCGCGCTGTCCTTGTCCTGACACAGGGTCAGGCCGCCAAGCTGGCGGATCGCGCCAAGCCCGGCCGCACCGTCCGTGCCCGAACCCGAAAGGATGACGCCCACCGCCTTGTCGCGGGCGGCCTTGGCCACCGTCGTCAGCAACAGATCGGCGGACGGGCGCATGCCGTTCACCGGATCGCGCGCGACAAGGCGCATGCTGCCGTTCGGCCAGCGATCGACCAGCCCATGCTTGTCGGGGTGCGCCAGCACATAGACATGACCGGGGCGCAGCGCGATACCGTCCTCGGCCAGCTTCACCTCCGGTGCGATCGCCTGATTGAGCCGGGATGCGAACGGCACCGCCAGCCCCTCCTCAAGCTGTTGCAGCACGATGGTCGGCGGACAATCGGCGGGCCAGGCCGACAGCAATTCGGAGACGGCGGGCCCGCCGCCCATCGACGCCGTTATCGCAACCAGGCCACCATTCCATTTATAGGAAGCCGCCATGTCGGCCAGCTCCGTCACCTTTTCCACCGCGGCCGCCTTCGCCGCGGCGGCTTCCGCGTCATAGCGCTTCACCCTGCTCTTGGCGGCGGTCGCGACCAGCTTGCACAGCTTGCCGGAAATCTTGTCGAACTCATCCGGCGTCGCCTTGGTCGGCTTGGGAAAACAATCGACAGCGCCCAGCTCCAACGCGCGCATGGTGACCTCAGCGCCCTTCTGGGTCAGGGTCGAAAGCATCACGACCGGCATGGGGCGGGTCGTCATGATCTCTTCGAGAAAATCGATGCCGTTCATGCCCGGCATTTCAATGTCGAGCGTGACGACATTGGGCCGCAGCGAAGCGATCATTTCCCGTGCTTCATCGGCATTGGCCGCCGCGCCGACGACGACGAGGTCGTTCGACCGTTCGAGCGCGTTCGAAAACAACGCCCGCATCGTGATCGAATCGTCGACAACCAACACCTTCACCGCAGCCATGAAACAAACCTTTTTTTTCGCAACCCTGTCATTATAACCATCATCCGCTTGCCCGGCCGGATCAGGCCGCTTCGGGCAAGGGATCGTTCGCGGTGAGCCCCGGAAGATCCAGCACCATCACCATTCTGTCCTCCAGCGCGACCAGCCCTTCGAGATAAGGCACGACCGCATCGCTGCCCGCTGAAGGCGGCGGCTGAATATCCTCATCCTGCGCGGTGACGATATCGCTGACCGCGTCGACGATCAGCCCGCGCAACTGCGCGCCCACCTGCGCGACGATGATGACGTGGCGTTCTGTTGGTATCGTCGCCTCCCAGCCCAGCCGCGCGGCCAGATCGACGACCGGCAATACCGTGCCACGCAGGTTCACCACCCCCGCGACATAATGCGGCACATGCGGCAGGCGCGTGGTCGGCGACCAGGCGCGGATTTCGCGGATCGCCATGATGTCGAGGCCGAAGCTCTGACTGCCGAGGCGAAAGGTGATCAGTTGGCGTGCCATATCTCTACTCCTGTCCCACCAAGGACGATCAATGGGTGATGCGCCGCAATGCGCTGTCCAGCTTGTCGGCATCGAAAGGTTTCACGATCCAGCCGGTGGCGCCCGCCGAACGGGCCCGCGCCTTCTTCTCGTCCGAACTCTCGGTCGACAACACGAGGATCGGGCAATCCCGAAAGCGCGACTGCCCCCGCAATTCCTCGATCAGGCGAAAGCCATCCATGCGCGGCATGTTGATGTCGGTCACGATCACATCGACCCCCTCGCCATTCCCGGCCAGCCATTCCAGCGCCGCTACGCCGTCCACGGCCTGCGATACCTCATATCCCCGCGAGGTCAGCGCCGCCCGCAACAACGCGCGCATGCTCGCGCTGTCGTCCACGGTCAGGACATGAATAGTCTCGGACATCATTTTGCCTCTTCTTCCTTCAGAACAACTCTACTTCACCACCGTCCGGCATCGGCCGTGCGACCGCCCTTTCCGCCGGCACCGCTGCCGGAGCAACGATGCGACACCGCGTCCTCCCCAGCATGGGATCGAATTCGACCCGCCGCGCCCATTCTCCCCCCGTTTCCTCCCGCACCAGCGGAATGCCCTCCGCAGCAAGGAAAGAACGGGCGAACCGTGCATTCACGTCACCAATGCGCGCCATTCCCGCATGCATGTTCGCACCACCATAAATATGCGCCTTCATACGGGACTTTATGCCGCCACGTGTCATCATCTGGTTAATAAGCAGCTCCATCAGATAGACACCGTAATTCTGGTCAGCGACGGTGCCGCTGCCCGCCGCCGGTTCGGCAAGCAGGAAATGGTTCATCCCGCCGACACGCGCGCCTGGATCATAGAGGCAGCAGGCGATGCAGCTTCCCAATATGGTGGTCAGTATTTCCGGCCTGTCGCCGCCGACATGGACCTGCCCCTGCATCACGGTGATGCGGCGGGGTTCCTCCGGCGATCCGACAGCAGCGGCCAGCACCATGAATCAAAGCCCGGCGACGGCCAGCGCACGCTCGGCAATGCGCGGCAACGGCAGGATTTTTTCCGCCGCACCCATGTCCGCAGCCGCACGCGGCATGCCGTAAACCGTGCTCGTCGCCTGATCCTGCGCGATCGTCCGCCCGCCCGCCTGGCGCATCGCCAGCAATCCGCGCGCACCGTCCTGCCCCATGCCGGTCAGCAATATGCCGACCGCTGCCGGACCCAGCCGTCGGGCCACAGATTCGAACATCATGTCGATGCTAGGCCGATGTCCCGACACCAGATCGCCTGGCATCAGGCGTGCGGTCAGCCGCTCCGTACCGGCAATCACCGTGTGGCACGCATTGCCCGGTGCGATATAGATATGGCCTGGCAGTAACGACATACCGCTTTCGATCAGGCGGACATTCGCCACGCACTGGCGGTCCAGTCGCTCGGCCATGGCCGGGGCGAAGGCCGCGCTGATATGCTGAACGATCACTGTCGGCGGGCAATTTTGGGGAAAAGCCGGGAGGATATGATGCAATGCTTCGACCCCGCCGGTCGATGCGCCGATCGCGATCAGGTGCGTCCCCCCGGCATCCTGAGAAGAGGACAGGGCAATGGTCTGCCGCGCCACCGGGGCCTGCACCGGCTGCACCCCCTGCGCCATCCAGCGCTTTACGCGCGAGGCCGCCCGCACCATGATGGCAAGTTTGCCGCCATCGCTATCCAGCAGGTTGGAGATGGAGCCGTCCGGCTTGGCATAACAGTCGACCGCCCCGAGTTCGAGCGCCCGGACCGTTGTTTCGCACCCGCGTTGCGTCACGCCGGAAACGATGACCACCGGCATCGGCCGCAGACGCATGATCTTTTCGAGGAAATCCAGCCCGTTCATGCCGGGCATCTCGACATCGAGAGTCACCACATCCGGGTTGAGTTGCTTTATCATCGCGCGCGCCTGCATCGCGTCGGCGGCGGTCCCCACCACCTCGATATCGGGCTCGCTCTCCAACAGGCGCGAGAGCAGCGCCCGCATCGTCGCGGAGTCGTCAACGACCAGAACCCGTATGTTCACATCCCATCCTTTCGATAAATGGTGCCGCCCACCAGCGCCATTCTATATTGCGTTTCGCCGCCCACCCGCTCGCTGTGGCCGATGTAGAGATGCCCGCCCGGCAAGAGCTGGTCGGCGAAACGGGCGACCAGCCGGTCTTTCGTCGGCTGGTCGAAATAGATCATCACATTGCGGCAGAAAATGACGTCAAAGCCGCGCTTCATCGGCCATGGCCCGAGCAGGTTCAGACGCCGCACCCGGACCATCGCACGCAGCCCGCGATCCAGCTCGACCTCATCACCCACCCTGTGAACCCAGCTCTGGCGGAGCGCATCTGGTACGTCTTTCAGCGCATCGGCGGGGTAACGAGCGGCGCTGGCGCCCGCGACCGCATGATCGGCCAGATCGGTGGCGAGAATCACGACATCCCCATCCAGCAATATGCGCGCCTCCCGCTTGTCCGGCCCGAGCAGCGCCATCGCCAGCGAATAAAGCTCTTCCCCGGTCGAGCAACCCGCCGACCAGAGCCGCACCGCTTCCCCCGCCCGCGCCTTCGCCAGCAGGTGCGGCCGCACCTGTCCGGCCAGATGATCGAAATGATGGCTTTCGCGATAGAAGAAGGTGTGATTGGTGGTCAGCGCGTTGATCATAGCGCGCATATCCGTCTCGTCCCGGCGGACCCGCTCGATATAGCGCGCGAAAGTCTGCAGCCCGCTTTCCCTGACAAGGGGCGCCAGCCGCGAATAGACGAGGGTCGCCTTGCCCGGCGGCAGGACGATACCGGCAATATCGTAGATGATCCGGCTTACTTCCTCGAAATCGGCGCGCGAATAGATGTGCGCGCTGATACCGGGAAAGGGTCTGAAGCTGTCCGCTTCCGCCGCGATCATGCCGCCGCCAGCACCGGGCCGTTCCGAGTGAAATTATCAGCGACCAGCGCATCGACATCGAGGATCAGCGCGACCTTGCCATCACCCAGGATCGTCGCCCCCGCGACACCGGTTACCGGCTGATAATGCGCCTCCAGGCTTTTGATGACGAACTGCCGCTGATCAACGATGCCGTCGACCATCAGCACGGCCTGCCCATGGCTCTCGGTATCGACGACGATCAGCACGGAGTCTTCCGGCACGCGGGCGCCGCCCAGCGCGCCGACCGCATCGTCAAGCCGGACGATCGGCAGGAACCGGCCCCGGTTGTTGAGCACCATCAGGTCCTTGCCGACATGCTGCACATCGCTTTCCTCCGGACGGAGGCTTTCGAGCACATGGGTCAGCGGAACCACCACCGTCTGGTCGCCGACCGTCACGATCATGCCATCGGCGATCGCAAGGGTGAGCGGCAGCGCGAGCGTGAAAACACAACCCTTGCCCGGATGCGATTCGATCGAGATGCGTCCCCCCAGATCCTTCACATTCTGGCGCACCACATCCATGCCGACACCCCGGCCGGAAATATTCGATATTTTTTCCGCGGTCGAAAAGCCCGGTGCGAAGATCAGATTGTCGATCTCCTCATTGGAAAGCTGAGCGCC
>JBFXGQ010000382.1:0-5059 GCA_050177915.1 Pseudodonghicola sp.
CGTGCGGGGCGAGAAGAAGACCCAGCAGGAGAAGACGGGCGACACCTGGTATTTCAGCGAACGTCAGTATGGCGCCTTCCGCCGGTCGTTCCGGTTGCCGGAAGATGCCGATGGCGACAAGGCCAGCGCCAGGATGGTCGACGGCGTGCTGCATGTGACGGTGCCGAAGAAGGCCGGCAGCGAAGCGAAATCGCCGCGCAAGATCGAGATCGCGCGCGGCTGAGGCGGGCTGGCGGCCGGTGCCCGCAGGGGCGGGCGGCGGCCTATTGGTTCATCGCCGCCAGATAGCCGATCCCGGCCGCCACGATCAGCCCCAGCACCACGGCGATGGCGATCTTGATCGCCGACCAGGGCCGTTCGCCCTGCACCCGGCCGCTGCGGCCGTTGACCACGAAGCGATAGGTCTTGCCGCGGTACTTGTAGGCGGCCAGCCAGACCGGCAGCAGGATGTGCTTGAAGGTGACGTCGCGCACATCGGTGTCGATCTGGTGGATGCGCTGCTGATCGCCGCCGATGTCGAAACGGACGTCGCGCTCGATCACCCGGGCCATATGTTCGCGCGCCTCGCCATAGCCCTGTTCCAGCCCGACCGTATAGGCCTCGGCCCGGAAGCCGGCCAGGTATTCGGGGCGGTAGGGTTCCAGCGCCGGCAGGTCCCAGGGCTCCAGCCCGTCGGTATAGCGTTTCGGCAGGCTCTTCGAGGCCAGCACCAGGATGTCGTCGAAGAACCGCGCCACCCGGCCCGAGGCCGGGGTCCAGCGGATCTTGGCGACCTGCTCCTGCACCTGCTTGCCGTCGCGGACCACGGTGCGGGTCTCGTAGTAGATGATGCCGCGCTCGCCGCGATAGCTGGATTTGGTATCGGCGTCGAAGGTCCAGTAGGGCACGTAGATGCCCTGCATCTTGCGCCCCTTGCGGGCGTAGTCCTTGAGCCCATTGGGCGCGAACCACAGCCGCCCCAGCCAGTCGGTCATCGCCTTGTGGGCCGAGCGTTCGTCCAGCGCGAAGGGCAGCACGCCGCGCGGCTTGATATGGCGGCTGATGCCGGTGTCGGTGACCACCGGTGTGGCGCAGAACGGGCATTCGGCGGCATGCACCGCGGGGTCGAATTCGAACTGCGCGGCGCAGTTCGGGCAGGTGACGACGCGGGTTTCCTCGGTCTCGGCCTCGGGCAGCCGGTCGGCGCGGGCGGCGTCGAAATCCAGCTCCTTCAGCTGCGCCTTGCCCCAGGGGCTGGCGCCGATCTGCTCCTGATGGCCGCAATGGTCGCAGATCAGCAGGCCGCGAGCGGGGTCATAGCGGTAATCGGCGCCGCATTGCTCGCAGGGGAAGCGGTGTTCGTCCGGGCCATGGGCGGGCGCGGTCGGGGTGGCGTCGGCGGGCGCCGCGGGCGGCATGCCCGGCGGCGGCGGCGGTGGGGTGGTCATGGCGGCTCCGGCCTGTGGCTCTGGCTGTGGCGGATCGGCGGGCGGCTCAGACGCCCGGCGGCGGTGGCGGCGGCAGGATGGTGAAGAGCTGGGCCAGCTCCTGCACATCCTCGGCGTGTTTCCAGCCGTCCTGACCGGCGGTCCAGACGTAGGTCTCGCGCTTCAGCTCGCCGGCGCTGGCCATGCGACCCAGATCGGCCTTGGAGAACGGGCCCCTGGTCTGGCCGTTCTCGGCCAGGTGCCAGACATGTTCCACCGGCGGCGGCGGCGGCACCGGGGCGGCGGCCTGCTGCGGCGCCGGCTGATGGGCCGGGGTGGCGCCCCAGGGGCCGGGGTGCTGCTGCGCGGCCATCTGGCTGGCCATTGCCATGCCCATTCCGGCACCGAGCCCCGCGGCCATGCCGCCGCCGGCGGGGTTCGTGGCCGCCGCGGTCATGGCTTCCGCCGCCGAATACTGGGTGAACCGGCCCAGATCGCCCACCAGCCCCATCGAGGTGCGCTTGTCCAGCGCCGCCTCGACCGCCGGCGGCAGCGAGATGTTCTCGATATAGAACTCCGGCATCTCCAGCCCGTAGGCCTCCAGCGCGGGAGAGACCTGGCTGGCGATCAGCTTGCCCAGATCGGCGGTATTGGCCGCCATGTCGAGCACCGGGATGCCCGAGCCGGCGATCACGCGGGAGAACTCCTGCACGATGATGTTGCGGATCTGGAACGAGATCTCGTCCATGGTGAACTCGCCATCGGTGCCGACGATCTCGGTCAGGAAGCGGGCGGGGTCCTTGACCCGGATGGTATAGGTGCCGAACGCCCGGATGCGGGTCGGGCCGAACTCCGGATCGCGCAGCATGATCGGGTTCTTGGTGCCCCATTTCAGGTCGTTGAACCGGGTGGTGTTGACGAAGTAGATTTCCGACTTGAACGGCGATTTGAAGCCGTGATCCCAGTGCTGAAGGCTGGTCAGGATCGGCATGTTGTTGGTCTCGAGCATATAGAGACCGGGGGTGAAGACATCCGCCAGCTGGCCCTCGTGCACGAAGACGGCCGCTTGCCCTTCGCGCACCGTCAGCTTGGCGCCGTACTTGATCTCATGCCCCTCGCGCTCGAACCGCCAGACCATGGTGTCGCGGGTGTCGTCGGTCCAGTGGATGACGTCGATGAACTGGCCGGAGAGAAAGTCGAAAATACCCATCAATCTGTTCCTTTTCTATGCGGAGTGGCGAGTGCCGATCACAGCTTCTGCCCCATCAGTTCGCGTGCGATGATCCGGGCCACCGGGCGGGCCTCTGCCGCGGTCATGCCGGGTTTCAGGCGCGGATCATACAGCATCTTCAGCAGCAATTCGTCATGATTGGTCAGCAGCGCGAATTCGTCGTCGTCGTTGAAGATCGACGGGCGTGCCTCGGGGCTGTCGTTGGGCAGGCCGAGGCCCTGGGCCAGTTCCTCGTGCACGCAGGAGAGCCGCACCAGATCGGGGTGTTCGGCACGGATCAGCGCCACTGCCCGGGTGTAGGTATTGGGATTGCGCGAGCCCGAGACGGCGATCACCAGACAGTAGAACGACCGCGGCAGATTGCCGAACATCGCCAGTTCCGACGGGCTGATCGAGGGGATCAGCTGCTTCATCCGCGACTGCACGTAATCGCGGTCGTCCTCGCCGGCGACGAAGACCTGGAAATTGGCGCTGCCGCCCCGGGTGACCGAGATCGGATGGCCGGTGACCCGGCCCAGCCGGTTGACGTAACCGGTGATGCTGTTGGTGTCGGTGACGCGCTGGTCTGGCGGCACGCTGGCACCGAATTCGATGTTGACGCGCACCGGCGCCTCCCACCGGCTCAGCTCGCCGGCGGTGTCGCGGCCGGTCGGCATCGGGCTGCGGGTGTATTCGTCGAAAAAGGCGATATTCTCGAAATCGCGGGCCAGGTCATCGGCGGTGAAGGGGGTGTCCGGCCCGCCGCCGTCGGTGCGCAGCAACCCGCGCGTCAGCAGGTCGTTCTGTACCGCCAGATAGTAGCGCGCCAGTTCGCGGCTGCGGTCCGAGCGCGGCTGCGGCACCTGCGGCTGCACCGTCGCCGGCCGCTGCTGCGGCAGCGGCGAGCGGCGCGGGCTGGTCTCGTCGCAGCCGGCGAGCAGCGCCAGCGCCAGCCCGATCCCGGCAACCGCCCGGCGCCCGGATGTCATCGGCAGGCGCACCGGCGTCTCAGCCCGGCACTGCGGTGCCGGCGGTATCGCCCAGCCCGGTCTTGCGCGCCTTGGCGGCGGCCAGCGTGTCGCGCAGCTCGGCCTCCATCTTCTTCAGCTCGGCCTCGGCGGCGGCGCGCTTGGCCTTGCCCTCGTCGGCGATCTGCAGGCTCTCCTGAATGGTGCCGATCAGGTCGGCATTGGCCTGTTTCACCGCCTCGATGTCGAACACGCCGCGCTCCATCTCCTCGCGGATCATCTTGTTGCTCTCGCGCAGGTTCTTGGCGTTGGCGGTCAGCAGCTCGTTGGTCAGGTCGTTGGCGGCCCGCACCGCCGAGGCGGCCTCGGCGCTGCGCTGGATGGTCACCGCCTGCGCCAGCTGGGTCTCCCACAGCGGCACGGTATTGACCATGGTCGAGTTGATCTTGGTCACCAGCGACTTGTCGTTCTCCTGCACCAGTCGGATCGAGGGCAGCGACTGCATGGTCACCTGGCGGGTCAGTTTCAGGTCGTGCACCCGGCGTTCCAGATCGTCGCGGGCGGCGCGCAGGTCGCGCAGCTCCTGCGCCTTCATCACCTGATCGTTCTCGGCCGCCGCCTGCACCGCCGCCTCCCGGGCGGGGATCGCGGTGCGGTCGAGTTCGGCCAGCTTCTCCTCGCCGGCGGCGATATAGAGCGCCAGTTCGTCGTAGAAACTCAGCGTCTTGCCATAGAGCAGGTCGAGCGACTTGATGTCCTTGAGCAGCGTGTGCTCATGCTTCAGCAGATCGTCGGTGATGCGGTCGATCTGGCCCTGCACCTCCTCGTAGCGGGCGGTGAACTTGGCAAAGGGCGCGGCGCGGCCCAGCAGCCGGTCCCAGAAGGTCCGTTCGCGCCGCACGTCGAGCTCGGAGACCGAGAAGCCGCGGATCGTGGTGACGATATTGCGCAGGGAATCGCCCGCCGGGCCGACGTCCTTGTTGCGCACGCCCGCCAGCATCGCCTGGCTGATCTCCTGCAGCTCGGCCTGGGCGCCGGAGCCGAAGGAGACGATCGAATTGGTGTCGGCCATGTCGATCTCGTCCATCCGCTTGCGGATCTCGGCGCCGGTCTCGGGGCCGGCCTCCTGCAGGGCGACGATCTCGGTGCCGGGGTCGGGCAGGACCACGGCGGTCACCTCTTCGACCTCGGTCTGGCTGTCGCGGGCCTGCTGCTGGGTGATGTCGGACATGAAACGGGTTCCTCGTTGAGTGATGGCCGGTCAGTCGAGCCGGACGCCTTCGCGCTGCAACCGGTCGCGCAGCACGTCGATTTCGATGGTCAGGTCGCTGCGGTCGTTCTGCAGCATCTTGCGGGTGCGGGCGGCGAAATTCTGTTCCAGATCGTCCAGCAGCGCGCCGTAGTCGGCGCGGGCCTGGGCGTCGTGGTCGCGGGCGTAGAGATCGGCGAACTTGATCGTCGCGTCGCGCGCCCCC
>JBFXGQ010000383.1:0-5059 GCA_050177915.1 Pseudodonghicola sp.
CGGAGCGCTCCACGGAGCATCCGGTGCCCGGCCGCGGCGATCTGGCGATCCCCTGTTCGGCGCTGGTCACCGACCGGCGCGAGGTGACCTCGTCGAACGGCGAATCCGAACTGCGCTATGTCATCAGCACCACGCTTGAGGTGGCCGGCCGGCGCTGGCCGATCGAGATCACCCTGACCAACCGCTCCGGCATGACCAGCCGGATGCTGCTGGGCCGTCAGGCGCTGACCGACCATATCTCGATCATCCCGACCGAGCGGCACCTGCAGCCGCTGCTGAGCTATGACGTCTACCATTCCGCCACCATGCGCCAGAGCGCGCCGAAACGGTCGCTGCGCATCGCCGTGCTGAGCCGCGAGGACAATTATTCCACCCGCCGGCTGGTCGAGATCGGCGAGGCCCGCGGCCATGCGGTCGAGGTGATCGACACCACCCGCTGCTACATGGCGATCAACGCGATGGCGCCGGAAATTCACTACGACGGCAAGCGGCTGCCGCGCTATGACGCGGTGATCCCGCGCATCGGCGCCTCGGTCACCCAATACGGCACCGCGCTGATCCGCCAGTTCGAAACCATCGGCACCTATTGCGTCAACGGCTCGGCCGGGATCACCGCCAGCCGCGACAAGCTGCATGCGCATCAGGTGCTGGCGCGGCACAAGATCGGCATGCCGGCCACCGCCTTCGCCTCCTCGCCCAAGGATACCGGCAACCTGATCGGGCTGGTCGGCGGCGCGCCGCTGATCGTCAAGCTGCTGGAAAGCACGCAAGGCAAGGGCGTGGTGCTGGCCGAGACCAAGAAGGCCGCCGAATCCGTGATCTCGGCCTTTCGCGGCCTGCGCGCCAACTTTCTGGTGCAGCATTTCGTCAAGGAGGCGGCGGGCGAGGACGTGCGCTGTCTGGTGATCGGCGGCAAGGTGGTCGCGGCGATGAAGCGCACCGGCGCCGAGGGCGATTTCCGCTCCAACCTGCATCAGGGCGGCCAGGCCAGCGTCACCCGCATCAGCCGCGAGGAACGCGACGTGGCGGTGCGCGCCGCCCGTGCCTTCGGTCTCAACATGGCCGGCGTCGACCTGCTGCGCAGCGACGACGGCCCCAAGGTGCTGGAGGTCAACTCCTCGCCCGGCTTCGAGGGCATCGAGCAGGCCACCGGCAAGGATGTGGTGGGCCGGATCTACGACGAGATCGAACATCGCGTCCGCCCCCGCCCGATGCCCCGCCGCAAGAGCACGCCGCGCGCCACCCCGGCCGACGCTTGATGCGCCGGCGTCCTGCCGCCATATAGGCGGGGCATTCTTTGGCGCATATTTGAGGAGACCTTCCGTGATCGAGGATCAGATCGCCGACCTGCTGTCGGGCAATATCGTCTACCTGCTGGCGGCGCTGTTCGTCATCGTCGTCATCCTCAAGGGGGTGCGCATCGTGCCCCAGTCGGAAAAACACGTGGTCGAACGCTTCGGCCGGCTGCGCGCGGTGCTGGGGCCGGGGATCAACTTCATCGTGCCCTTCCTCGATGTGGTGCGCCACAAGATCTCCATCCTCGAACGCCAGCTGCCCACCGCCAGTCAGGACGCGATCACCCGCGACAACGTGCTGGTCGAGGTCGAGACCTCGGTCTTCTACCGCATCATCGAGCCGGAAAAGACCGTCTACCGGATCCGCGACGTCGATGCCGCCATCGCCACCACCGTCGCCGGCATCGTCCGCGCCGAGATCGGCAAGATGGATCTGGACGAGGTGCAGTCGAACCGCGCCCAGCTGATCACCACCATCAAGGCCTCGGTCGCCGATGCGGTGGACGACTGGGGGATCGAGGTGACCCGCGCCGAGATCCTCGACGTCAATCTCGATCAGGCCACCCGCGACGCCATGCTGCAGCAGCTGAACGCCGAACGCGCCCGCCGCGCCCAGGTGACCGAGGCCGAGGGCCGCAAGCGGTCGGTCGAGCTGCAGGCCGATGCCGAGCTCTATGCCGCCGAACAGACCGCCAAGGCCCGCCGCATCCAGGCCGAGGCCGAGGCCTATGCCACCGAGGTGGTCGCCAAGGCGATCCGCGAGAACGGCATCGAGGCGGCGCAATATCAGGTCGCCCTGAAACAGGTCGAGGCGCTGAACGCGCTCGGCAACGGTACCGGCAAGCAGACCATCGTGGTCCCCGCCCAGGCGCTGGAGGCCTTCGGCGACGCCTTCAAGCTGCTGAAGGGACGCGGCTGATGCTGGTCTGGACGATCTGGTGGGTCTGGATGGCGGCGGCGCTCGGCCTCGCCATCCTCGAGGTGCTGGTGCCCGGCTTCGTCTTCCTCGGCTTCGCGCTCGGCGCGCTGGGGGTCGGGCTGTTGCTGCTGCTGGTCGATATGGTCTTCGCGCTGGCGCCGCTGCTGCTGATCTTCGCGCTGCTGTCGCTGGCGGCCTGGCTGGTGCTGCGCCGGGTCTTCTCCCTGCCCAAGGGACAGGTGAAGATCATCGACCGCGACATCAACGACTGACGGCCCGCCTGCCACACGCGGGCGCGCTCTGGACCTTCGGCGCCGATAGCTTATATATTCGCTCAGGATAAGAACCCGAGGCCCCGATGACCAAAGCCCCCGAACCGCTGGAAGGCGCGCCGCTGATCGCGCCTTCGACCGTTGACCACCCGCTTTACGATCAGATCGTCGAAGCCTGCCGGACCGTCTACGATCCGGAGATTCCGGTCAATATCTTCGAACTGGGCCTGATCTACACCATCGAGATCAACGACCAGAACGAGGTTCGGATCCTGATGACGCTGACCGCGCCGGGCTGCCCGGTGGCCGGCGACATGCCCGGCTGGGTCGCCGAGGCGGTGGAACCGATCCCCGGCGTCAAGCATGTGGAGGTCGAACTGACCTGGGAACCGCCCTGGGGCATGGACATGATGTCCGACGAGGCGCGGCTGGAGCTGGGCTTCATGTAGCCCGGCCGGCGCCCCGGGGTTATCCACAGAAAACCCGGCGCCGTCGCAAAAGCTTGATGCGGCTGTTACCCAACCGTCCGCCAATTGTCACAGGTCCCGGGAAGGCTGCGCGCCAAGGCGCCCGCTGCGCCGGCACGGTCGATGCCCGCCCGGCGCCCTGAACGCAGCGCAGTCCCCCGACCCGCGCCCGACCCCGAGGGCCGCCCACTCCCCCCGGGCGGCCCTCCTCCGCCCTGCCCCCGCCGTTTCGCAGCCGCCGCATTTCGCCGCGCACAGGGGCTTGAGCCCCGCCGCCCGGCCGCCTAGATTAAAGGTGAAGGAGAAACCCATGTTTGGCATTCCCGGCAAGCAAGCCGTCACCATGACCCCGCGCGCGGCGGCGCAGATCGCCAGGCTGATGGACAAGGGCGGCCATGCCGGCCTGCGCATCGGCGTCAAGAAGGGCGGCTGCGCCGGCATGGAATACACCATGGAATATGTCGACCAGACCACACCGCACGACGAGGTGGTGGAACAGGACGGCGCCCGCATCCTGATCGCGCCGATGGCGCAGATGTTCCTGTTCGGCACCGAGATCGACTATGAGGTCAGCCTGCTGGAAGCGGGCTTCAAGTTCAACAATCCCAATGTGGCCGAGGCCTGCGGCTGCGGCGAATCGATCAAGTTCAAGGATGCGCCCGATACCGCCGAGGCGCACGCAGAAGACTGACCGCACTGGACTGAGTGCGGCGCCCCCCCCCCCCGGGCGCCCCGGCCTCCTCCCGCTTTCACCTTGGCCCAAATACCTCCGCCGGAGGCACGCCCCGCAGGGGCGTTTCTTTTGCCCGCTGCAGCCGGCGCAGCCGGCGCCGATCCCCCCGCTACGCCTTGCGCAATTGTTTCGCCCCGCCGCCGGTGCTACGACAGGTCCGGATCAAACGACAGGGGTAAGGAATGCGGCAGAAACTGGCAGCGGGAAACTGGAAGATGAACGGCACCGGCGCGGCGCTGGCCGAGCTGGAGGCGCTGGCCAAGGCCTATCCCGCCCCGCGCTCCGAGATCCTGATCTGCCCGCCCGCCCCGCTGATCCACCGCGCCGCGCAGGCGGCGCAGGGCAGCGCCCTGCTGATCGGCGGTCAGGATTGCCACGCCGCCCATGCCGGCGCCCATACCGGCGACGTCAGCGCCGAGATGCTGCTCGACGCCGGGGCGCGCTACGTCATCCTCGGCCATTCCGAACGGCGCGCCGATTACGCCGAAACCGATGCCCTCGTCCGCGACAAGGCGCAGGCCGCCATCGCCGCCGGGCTGACCGCCATCGTCTGCGTCGGCGAGACGCTGGACCAGCGCGAGGGCGGCGCCACACTCGACATCATCGCCGGTCAGCTGGCCGGTTCGGTCCCCGCCGGGGTCACCGGCGCCAGCCTGGTCATCGCCTATGAGCCGGTCTGGGCGATCGGCACCGGCAAGGTGCCGAGCCTGGGGCAGATCGGCGAGGTGCACGATTTCATGCGCGAAAAGCTGGCGGCGCGCCTGGGCCCCGAGATCGGCGAGGCGATCCGGCTGCTCTATGGCGGCTCGGTCAAGGGCAGCAATGCCGAGGCGATCTTCGCGGTCTCCAACGTCGACGGCGCCCTGGTCGGCGGCGCCAGCCTGAACGCGGCGGATTTCGCGCCGATCATCGCGGCGCTGGAAGTGGCATAGGCCGCGGCGCCGTTTTCTGACGCAGGAAACGGCCCGAAATCTTGCGAAGATTTCGGGCTCCCCACACCCACCGCCGGGCCTGTTTTCTTCGCAAGAAAACAGGCCGAAATCCGCGCCGGATTTCGGCGACGCCGCAGCCCCCATCGAGCCGCGGCGCGCCTCGTTCCGGGCGCATCCCCCGCGCCCGGCCTCCCTCCCCCGTGAGCGAGACTATTCGGCCGCCGTCGCCACCGTCCGATCGGATGTCTGATCGGATGTCTGATCCGGCGCCACCAGCTCGCCGGTCTCGATCTGCTCGCGCTCGATCGACTCGAAGAGCGCCCTGAAATTGCCCTCGCCGAAACCGTCGTCGCCCTTGCGCTGGATGAACTCGAAGAAGATCGGCCCGATCACCGTCTTCGAGAAGATCTGCAGCAGGATGCGGGTCTCGCCGCCATCCAC
>JBFXGQ010000384.1:0-5040 GCA_050177915.1 Pseudodonghicola sp.
AGCCAGGCGGCGCCTTCGGCGACGCAATCGGGGGTTTCGATGATCCGACCGACACTCATGCCCCGAACCATAGGAATTGTATCGGTACAGGCAAGCCATCTTGTACCGATTCACATTCAAGGATAGGCAAGCGTCATGCATGAGATTGACGACAGCAAGGCCAAGCGCAACGTGGCCGTCTTGGTCGCCGCCCAGGCTATCCTGGGCGCGCAGATGCCAATGATTTTCACCGTGGGCGGGCTGGCTGGCCAGTCGCTGGCCACCAATGCCTGCCTGGCGACACTGCCGATCTCGCTGATCGTGCTGGGATCGATGCTGGCGGCCACGCCGGTCTCGGCCATCATGCAGAAATGGGGCCGCCGCTCCGGCTTTCTGCTGGGGGTGACCGGCGGCGCCATCGGCGGTGCGATCGGCGCGCTCGGCCTTTACCTCGCCTCCTTCCCGGTGTTCCTGCTGGGCTCCTTCTTCACCGGCTTTTACATGAGCGCGCAGGGCTTCTACCGCTTTGCCGCCGCCGATACCGCCTCGGATGAATTCCGGCCCAAGGCGATCTCTTACGTGATGGCGGGCGGGCTGCTGTCGGCGCTGATCGGGCCGCAGCTGGTCAAGGTGACCAACGGCATCATCGACACCCCCGACGCGCGGGTGGCGGCCTTCCTCGGCGCCTATCTCGCCGTGGTGGCGCTGAACCTCGTCGGCTCGTCGCTGTTCTTCTTCCTCGACATCCCCAAGCCGAAACCGCCCGCCGCCGACGCCCCGCGCGGCCGCACCCGGTGGGAGCTGATCACCACCCCGCGCATTGCCGTCGCGGTGATCTGCGCCATGGTCTCCTATGCGCTGATGAACCTGGTGATGACCTCGACGCCGCTGGCGGTGGTCGGCTGCGGCTACGACCAGGGCAATGCCGCCGACGTGGTGTCCAGCCACGTTCTGGCGATGTATATCCCGTCCTTCTTCACCGGCCATCTGATCGCCCGTTTCGGGGTGGAAAAGGTGGTCGCCGCCGGTCTGGCGATCCTGGCCGGCGCCGGCGCCGTGGCGCTGAGCGGGGTGGAGCTGGAGAATTTCTTCATCGCGCTGGTTCTGCTGGGGCTGGGCTGGAACTTCGGCTTCATCGGCGCCACCACCATGCTGGCCGGCGCGCACGAGCCGCATGAGCGCGGCCGGATGCAGGGGCTGAACGACCTGCTGGTCTTCGGCGGCGTCACCATGGCCTCGCTGGCCTCGGGCGGGCTGATGAACTGCTCCGGCGGCACCCCGCAGGAAGGCTGGACCGCCGTCAACATGGCGATGGGCCCGTTCCTGGTACTGGCCGGCGGCGCCCTGCTGTGGCTGATGTTCCAGCCCGAACAGGGGCGCGAGGACGCGGTCTGATCGCCGCCCCGACCGGATCAAACGCGAACGGCGGCCCGAACGGCCGCCGTTTTTCATTGTGGGTCGGAACAGGTCGCGGCTACCAGCGCCCCGAGGCCGCCCGCGCCATCAGCGTGAGCCGCCGGCGCGCCTCGCTCTGGCCCAGGGCGGCGGCACCGACGCGGGCCGGATCGGCGATCACCTGCCGCAGGATGGCGCCGGCCTGCCAGCCCGCCAGCAGCGCCGGACGCGCCGCCGGGCTGACCGCGCCGCGCCGCCGCCGTGCCCGCCCCAGCCGGTCCAGCCCCCGCTGCGCCAGCGCCCGCAGCCCGGCCGGGCTGCCGTCGATCAGCGGGATACGCCCGCGCGCCGCCAGTTCCGGCACCGCACGCAGCCAGTTGGCGACGCCGGCGGCATAGGCAAAATCGCGCACCACCGCTTCCTCGGCCGGCCCCAGCGCCCGCGCCGCGGCCCACATCAGACTGCCCGAGGTCCGGTCCAGATAGCGATCGAAATCCGCCTCATCCTCGAAGGGATCCCTATAAATATCCCAACGCCTTGCAGCGATATATTCATCCAATGCCTCAGCCTGCTCCGGTGTCAGCGCCGCGGCCAGCGGGGTGACCACGTCATGCCGCCGCACCGGCCCGCCCTTGGCGATCTCCTCCAGCGCGTCGCGCCACCATTGCAGCCGCATCTCGGCGATCATCGCCTCCTGAGTGACCCAGGGGGCGCGCGACACCTCGACATTCATCGCATAGAGCGGGAACAGCACCCGGCGCGCCGGCACCGGGGCGGCCATCGCGGCCAGGAACCGATCGGCATCGCCGCGCTGCACCAGGCCTGCGCAGGCGTTCAGATCGTCAGCGGATGTGCTCAAGATAGCTCCCCATCAGTTTCGCGGTCACCGGCGCGTCGATCAGCCCCAGATGGCCGACCGCCGGGATCAGATGATAGCGGCCGCCGGGGTTGGCCGGCGCCATGGTGGCCTGGAACCGGTCGGCGCGGAACGCCTCGTCGGCATCGCCCGCCACCAGAAGAAAATCCGGCAAGCCGCTGATATCCTTCAGATAGTCACCCCGCGGCGCATAGGAGGCATTGAGCCGGTAGCTATAGGCACCGGTCAGCTCGCCGCGCAGCCGCTCAGGCACGTTGAACTCGATCGCGGTCAGCCCGTTCAGCCCGCGGATGCCCACCGCGTTCAGCATGGAGAGGCCAATGATCCGCCGGGTCAACGGATGCGCCCAGCCGCCGGCGTTGTCACGCATCGTCGGCGCGTCGTATTTCAGGAAGGGCGCCAGCAGCATCGCGCCATCGGGCCGCGGCACCTGATCGCCCCCGGCGTAGCGGATCGCCAGCCCGCCGCCCGAGGAATGACCGGCCAGCACGAACCGCTGCCCCGGCGCCAGATGGGCGCGGGCCAGATCGGCGATATCCTCCTCAAGCTGGCCGATATGGCTGACATCGGGCGCCGCCGCCCGGCTGGCGCCATGGCCGCGCAGATCGGGCAGCAGCACGGTGGCCTGCGCCGACAGCCGCTCGGCCAGCGCGGAGTAATAGAGCCCATGTGCGCCCGAGCCGTGGATCAGCACCACCAGCGGCGCCCCCTCGGGACCGGGGAAGCGCCGGTAGGCCAGCCGCACACCATCACGCGCGACATAGCTCTGCGGCGCCGGCACGGCGATTTCGCCCTGCCGCTCGGGGAAGCGCAGCCCACCCCCTGCAACCGCGCCGCCCGGCCGCTGCGACAGGATCAGCCCGCCGGCGACGGCCAGGTAGGCCACCGCACCAATCAGCGCGATCCACAGCAGGCGGAGGGCGAGGCCCGGGATCATGCGCTCAGCCCGCCTCGGCCACGGGCACCGCGTCGCGGATCAGCTTCCAGCGGATCGCATCCAGCAGCGCCTCGAACGAGGCGTCGACGATGTTCGGGCTGACCCCCACGGTGGACCAGCGCCGGCCCTGCCCGTCGATGCTGTCGATGATGACGCGGGTCACCGCCTCGGTCCCCCCTTGCGTGATCCGCACCTTGAAATCGACCAGCCGCATGTCGTCGATGATGCCGGAATAGCGCCCCAGATCCTTGGCCAGCGCCTTGGACAGCGCGTTGACCGGCCCGCGGTCGGACCCCGACGCATCGACGCTGTCCGAGATCGACATCCGCTTTTCGCCGTCGACCTTGACCACCACCACCGCCTCGGAGAAGGAGACCATCTGGTTGCGCTTGTTCTTGCGCCGCTCGACCGTGACGCGATAGCGCTTGACCTCGAAGAACTCGGGCAGCTGCCCCAGCTCCTCCCGCGCGATCAGCTCGAAACTGGCCTGCGCGGTGTCATAGGCATAGCCTTCGTCTTCGCGCGCCTTGATGCGGTCGAGGATGCGGCCAAGTGCCGGATCGCCCGGAGCCACCTCAAGCCCGGCCTCGGCCAGACGGCGGCGCAGGTTCGACTGGCCGGCCTGGTTCGACATCGGGATGATGCGGCTGTTGCCGACCAGATCGGGCTCGATATGCTCGTAGGTCGAGGGGTCCTTGAGGATGGCGCTGGCATGCAGCCCGGCCTTATGGGCAAAGGCCGAGGCGCCGACATAGGGCGCCTGCTTCATCGGCACCCGATTGAGGATGTCGTCCAGCATGCGCGAGATCCGCGTCAACCCCTTCAGCGCGTCGCGGTCGATGCCGGTGTCGAAGGCGCTGGCATAGGGCTCCTTCAGCAAGAGCGTCGGGATGATCGAGGTCAGGTTGGCATTGCCGCAGCGCTCGCCCAGCCCGTTCAGCGTGCCCTGCACCTGGCGGACGCCCGCCTCGATTGCCGCCAGCGAACTGGCCACCGCGTTCTCGGTGTCGTTATGGGTGTGGATGCCCAGCTGGCTGCCGGGGATGCCGGCGGCGATCACCGCGCGCACGATGCGGGCGACCTCGGCCGGCAGGGTGCCGCCGTTGGTGTCGCAGAGCACGATCCAGCGGGCGCCGGCGTCGCGCGCCGCCAGCAGGCAGTCGACGGCATAGCCGGGGTTGGCCTTGTAGCCGTCGAAGAAATGCTCGGCATCGAACAGCGCCTCGCGCCCCTGCCCGACGATATGGGCGATCGAGGCGCCGATATTCTCGAGGTTCTCCGCCAGCGTGATGCCGAGCGCGGTGGTGACGTGATATTCATGGGTCTTGCCGACCAGGCAGACCGCCCCGGTGCCGGCGTTCATCACCGCCGCCAGCACATCGTCGTTCTCGGCCGAGCGCCCGGCGCGCTTGGTCATGCCGAAGGCGGTGAGCCGGGCCTTGGTCGCCGGCGCGGTTTCGAAAAAGGCGCTGTCGGTGGGGTTGGCGCCGGGCCAGCCGCCCTCGATGTAATCGACGCCGAGACTGTCGAGCGCCCTGGCGATGCGGATCTTCTCGGGCGTCGAGAATTGCACGCCCTGGGTCTGCTGCCCGTCGCGCAGGGTGGTGTCGTAGATGTAGAGGCGTTCCTTAGACATTTCGGCTGTCCTCCTGCGCACTTGAGATCGCCGGCCGGGTCATGGGCCCCTTGCCGGCGAAGCCGGCAGCGCCCGTCCCGCCCCCCCACGGGGCGGGCGCTTCGCGTCCCCCCCGCGCGGGCCGGGCGCGGTGCTCTGTCTGTTGAGCGATACGCATCATTCCAGCCCCTCCAGCTTGGCGGCATCGAAGCCAGCGCCGGGGACCAGCTCGACCCC
>JBFXGQ010000385.1:0-5035 GCA_050177915.1 Pseudodonghicola sp.
CGAGGTTGCCTGCCTGTCGGCGCTGTCGGGCAGCGGGCTGGCGCCGCAGCTCTGTGCGGCGGAGCCGCGGGCCGAAATCCCCTGGGTGCTCTACCACCATCTGCCGGGCGAGCCCTGGGCGCGGGACCCGGCAGCGGTGGCGCGACTGCTGGCCAAGGTGCACCGGCGACCGCCGCCGGCAGAGCTGCCCGCCGGTCCCGACGGCGGCGCCGATCTGCTGCGGCAGACCCGGGCGTTGCTGGCGCTCTGCCCGCAGGGCGCCGCAGAGCTGGCGGCGCTGCAGCCTGCCGGGGCGGTGCCGCCGGCGGCGGCGCGGCGGCTGATCCATGGCGATCCGGTGCCGGGCAATATCGTCATGCGCGGGGCGCGGGCGGCGCTGATCGACTGGCAATGCCCCGCCGCGGGCGACCCGGCGGAGGATCTGGCGCTCTTCGCCTCGCCGGCCATGCAGCTGGTCTATCGCGGCGCGCCGCTGAGCGCGGCCGAGCTTGAGGTCTTTCTTGCCGCCTATCCCGACCGGGCGGTGGTGCGCCGCTACCTCAGCCTGCGACCCTGGTTTCACTGGCGCATGGCCGCCTATTGCCTGTTGCAGGCCGGCCGCGGCCATGCCGCCTATGCCCAGGGGCTGGCGTTGGAGCGGGCGGCGCTGCCGGCCTATTCCTCGGCCCGGTAGTCGGTGCGCCCGACCGAGACATAGCGCCGGAAGCCGGCGCGCTTGGCATCGCGGGCGGAATAGACGTTGCGCAGATCGGCCATCGCCGGGAAGGCCATGCGCTGCGCCAGCCGACTCAGATCCAGCGCGCGGAACTCGTTCCACTCGGTCAGGATCACCACCGCGTCGGCCGCCTGCGCGGCCTCGTAGACATCTTCCATCCACTGCACGCCGGGCAGCAGATCCTCGCCCTCGCGCCGGCCCTGCGGATCGACCACCCGCACCCGGGCGCCGGCGCCGATCATCGCGGGCACGATGGTCAGGCTGGGCGCGTCGCGCATGTCGTCGGTATTGGGCTTGAAGGTCACACCCAGCACCGCGACGGTCTTGCCGGCAAGCCGGCCGTCCATCATCTCGGCGATCTTTTCCACCATGCGGCGGCGGGTCTCGTCATTGACCTTGATCACCGTCTCGGTGATCTGCATCGACAGGCCGTGATCCTGCCCGATCCGCGCCAGCGCCTTGGTGTCCTTGGGAAAGCACGAGCCGCCATAGCCCGGGCCCGCATGCAGGAACTTGTTGCCGATGCGCCCGTCCAGCCCCATGCCGCGGCTCACCTGCTTGATATCGGCGCCGACCCGTTCGCACAGCGCGGCGATCTCGTTGATGAAGGTGATCTTGGTGGCCAGAAACGCGTTGGCGGCGTATTTGATCATCTCGGCGCTTTCCAGATCGGTGGTGATGATCGGGAAATCGCGCAGATAGAGCGGCCGGTAGATCTGCGCCATCACCTCGGCCGCGCGGTCGTTCTCGACGCCGACGACGACGCGGTCGGGCTTCATGAAGTCCTCGATCGCGGCGCCCTCGCGCAGGAATTCGGGGTTCGAGGCGACGTCGAAATCGGCGCCGGGATTGGCCGCTGCGATAACCTGGCTGACCTGCCGGTTGGTGCCGACCGGGACGGTCGATTTTGTCACCACCACGGTATAGCCGGTGATCGCGCGGGCGATCTCCTCGGCGGCGGCCATCACATAGCTCAGGTCGGCATGGCCGTCGCCGCGCCGGGTCGGCGTGCCCACCGCGATGAACACCGCCTCGGCCCCGTCCACCGCCGCCGGCAGATCGGTGGTGAAGGACAGCCGGCCGCCGGCCACGTTCTTTTCGATCAGCGCGTCGAGGCCGGGTTCGTAGATCGGAACCTCGCCGCGCTCCAGCATGGCGATCTTGTCGGGATTCTTGTCGACGCAGATCACCTCATGGCCGAAATCGGAAAAACACACCCCCGAGACCAGACCGACATAGCCCGTCCCGATCATCGCAATCTTCATAGACCCGTCCTCGCACCTGGTTTTCCTCAGGCATGGGCGATCCGCAGGGACCTGTCAACCGAGGTGCGGGTCAGAGGTCGCCCAACCGCAGCATGGCATAGAGCGGCGGCATCAGCAGCCGGCGGGCGCGGCCCAGCGGGAACCGGGCCATCGGCCGGGCCATGAAGGCGGGGTAGGGCAGATCGGGCGCGCGGCCCTGTGCCAGATCGGCCAGCAGCCGGCCGGTGTAGCTGCCCATGGCGACGCCGTTGCCGTGATAGGCCAGGCCGGCGAACATCCCCGGCGCCCCCGGCACCGCGCCGGTGAAGGGCACCCGGTTGCGGGCCAGACAGACCATGCCGGACCAGAGGTTGGGGCTTTCGACATGGCGCCAGGCCGGGAACATCGCTTCGAAATCGGCGCGGGTGCGGGTCCGCGCCGCCGCCTCGGCCCGGGGCGAGGACATGAGCCCGCCGCGCATCCCGAACAGGAACCGCCGGTCCGGCATCAGCCGGAAGTAATGCAGCAGGTTGCGGGTGTCATAGGCCATCTGGTCGCTGGTCCAGCCCTGCGCTGCCAGTTCCTCGTCGGTCAGCGGCCGGGTCACCAGCACGGTGGATTGCGCCGGCATGTAGCGCGCCGCCAGCCAGTCCGGCAGATCCTCACTGGAATAGCCGTTGGTGCAGATCAGCACCGTATCGGCGCTGAGACTGCCCTGCGGCAGGGCGATGACATGGCTGCCGCCCTGCCGGGCGATGCCGCCGGCCGGGCTCAGCTGATAGAGCCGGGCACCCGCAGCCTGTGCCGCCGCCGCCAGTCCCAGCACGTATTTGCGCGGATTGAGGCCGAAGCCCACCGGCGTGGTCATGGCGCCGAAGAACCCCTCGCCAAAGCCCGCGGCCGCCATGTCAGCGCGCTCGGTCAGCACCGCATCGGGGTCGGTCGCGGCGATGCGGCGCAGCCGCGCCATGGCGCGGGGGTTGTGGGCGATCTGGGTTTCGCCCTTGGAATGGGTGTCGGCGTCGATGCCGAACCGGTCGAGAATGCCGGCCACCAGCCCGATCGCCGCATGTTCCGCCGCGTGGAACTGTTGCGTCTGATCGGCGCCATAGCTCCGCGCCATCGCCGCGCTGTCGAGCTTGGCGCCGCCGACGCAGCAGAAGCCGCCGTTGCGCCCGGAGGCGCCCCAGCCGGGGTATTGCGCATCCAGCACCGCGACGTCCACCCCGGCCTCGGCCAGATGCAGCGCGGCGGAGAGGCCGGTGAAGCCGGCGCCGATGATGGCGACATCGGCGCGGAGCGCGCCGCGCGCCTCGGGCCAGACCGGCGCGGCCATGGTTTCATCCCACCAGCAACCGCTCCGCGGCCCGGCGGAATAGGCGTAACCTCCGAAGATGTGCTTCATTGCGCGCGGGCCGCTTCCTGTTCGTCTTTCTGCTGCCGCACCCGGTTGGTCTTGGAGATCAGCGAGGCCGCGATCACCCCCACCGTGACGATGCCGATCATCACCGTGGACAGCGCGTTGATCTGCGGGCTGACGCCCAGCCGGATCGAGGAGAAGATCTTGATCGGCAGCGTGGTGGCCGAGGGACCCGAGGTGAAGGAGGCGATCACCAGGTCGTCGAGCGACAGGGTGAAGGCCAGCAGCCAGCCCGAGATCACCGCCGGCGCGATGATCGGCAGGGTGACTAGGCGGAACGCCTCGGCCGGGGTGCAGCCCAGATCAAGCGCCGCCTCCTCCAGCGATTTGTCGAAGGTGACGAGGCGGGAGGAGACCACCACCGAGACATAGCACATCGCAAAGGTCGTATGCGCCAGCACGATGGTCATCACGCCGCGATCCATGCCGATGCCGATGAACAGCAGCAGCAGCGACAGGCCGGTGATCACCTCGGGCATCACCAGCGGCGCATAGATCATGCCGGAGAACAGCGTGCGGCCCCAGAACCGGCCGCCGCGCACCAGCACATAGGCGGCCATGGTGCCCAGCACCGTGGCGATGGTCGAGGAGGAGACCGCGACCTTGAGCGTGACCCAGGCGGCGCTCAGGAACGCCTCGTCCTTCAGCAGCTCGCCATACCATTTGGTCGAGAAGCCCGCCCAGACCGTCACCAGCTTGCTTTCGTTGAAGCTGTAGATGACCAGGATCACCATCGGGATGTAGAGGAAGGCAAAGCCCAGCGTCAGCGAGACGGTGTTGAACCAGCTCAGACGATTCATTGTTCCGCCTCCGCCTGTTTCTGCTGGTTGCGCTGGAACAGCACGATCGGGATCACCAGGATCGCCAGCAGCACGATGGCCACGGCGCTGGCCACCGGCCAGTCGCGGTTCGAGAAGAACTCCTCCCACAGCACCTTGCCGATCATCAGCGTGCCCGAGCCGCCCAGCAGCGACGGGATGACGAATTCGCCAAGCGCCGGGATGAACACCAGGAAGCAGCCGGCGACGATGCCGTTCCGGGACAGCGGGATGGTCACCAGCCAGAAGGCGGTCAGCCGTGAGCAACCCAGATCCTCGGCCGCCTCGATCAGCGATTCATCCAGCCGGTCGAGCGCGGCGTAGATCGGCAGGATCATGAAGGGCAGGTAGGTGTAGACGATGCCGATATAGACCGCGATCTTGGTGTTGAGGATGATCAGCGGCTCGTCGATCAGGCCGATCCACAGCAGGAACTGGTTCAGGAACCCCTCCTGGCTGAGGATGCCCATCCAGGAATAGACCCGGATCAGAAAGCTGGTCCAGAACGGCAGGATGATCAGCATCATCAGGGTGGGGCGCCATTCCTCGGGGGCGCGGGCCATGCCGTAGGCGATGGGATAGCCGATCAGCAGCGTCAGCACGGTCGACACCAGCGCGATCAGCAGGCTGCTGAGATAGGCCTTCCAATAGAGCGAATCCTCGGTCAGGAAGACGAAATTCTCGAAATCCAGCTGTTTCAGGAAGGCGCCCAGCCCCTCGTCCCAGTTCAGCGTCGGGGTATAGGGCGGGATCGCCAGCGCGGTGTCGCTGAGCGAGATCTTCAGCACGATGACAAAGGGCACCATGAACAGGGCCAGCAGCCACAGATAGGGGACGG
>JBFXGQ010000386.1:0-4994 GCA_050177915.1 Pseudodonghicola sp.
AGATCACGTTGACCAGCCGCGCGCGGTCCGCGGCGCCATAGACCTCGGCCCAGATCTGCGCCACCTCGCTGGCGCGCAGGGCGTAATACTGCACCCAGGCGTTGTCGGTGTCCCAGCGTTTCTGCGACATCTCGTTGGCCCAATGCGCCTGTTGGAACTGCCAGTTCCAGACCTCGTTCGAGAATTCGACATAGGCGGTCAGGTCGTGCCACAGGGTGTCGTGCACCAGCGTGGCGAAGCGGCGGACATAGTCGTCATCGGCCAGATGGGGCATGTTGAACCAGGCGTCGACGCCCAGCAGGTTGGCCAGATCCAGCATCACCTCGGCCGGCACCCCGCGCAGCGCGTAGGAATAATCGCCGGGCCGCGGCCGGTCGTTCCAGCCGACCTGCGTCGAATCGTTGGTCACCATCCAGTCCATGAAGCGGAGCGCCTTGAAGCCTTCGAGCACGCGCAGGAAATCGGGGTTGAACACCGCGCCGGCCGCGAAGACGCGCAGGTTCTCCTCCTTGACGATGGTGATGTTGCGCACATGATCGCCGGTCTTGCTGCGATCGGTGCGCTGGATGCGGATATCGACCGGGCCCGGGCCCGGTTCGAAATCGAACCGCACCTCGTTGGCGCCATAGCGGACGTTGCGGCCGCGGCCGCCGATCTCGACGATGCCGTCGCCCTCGAACCGCAGCACATAGCGGCCGGCGAGCGCGCGCGCCGCCTCCGGCAGGTCGGTCAGCACCAGGGTGCCGATCGAGCTCAGCTCGGGCGGGACCTCCAGCGGCCAGCCGCTTTCGTCCAGATAGCCGGCCTGCACCAGATCGTCATGGCCGGCGCCGCCCCATTGGCCGGGCTTGTGGCCGATCCAGGTGCGGGCGGTCTTCATCACGTCGATGAACGGCTGCTCGACGGTCCAGTCGTTGACGCCGGTCAGGCCGATGGCCATCGGCACCGGGCCCGACGGTTTCGGGGGGGCATCGTCCTGCGGCTGCGGCGCGGCCTGCTGCGCGCGGGCGCCGGCGGCGGGGGCGAGGCCCGACAGGCCCAGCAGGGCGGCGGCGAGAAAACTGCGTCGTCTCATCGGGCGACTCCGGTCTTGGGGTAACTGGTTACGACCTGCCAGACGGTCTCCTGCATCAACCGCGCGGCGGCAGGGCCGGGGGCGGTGGCGGCGGTGCCATCGGCACGGCTGAGCCGGGCCGGCAAGCCCAGCGGCGAGCGACCATAGAGCACCGCGTAATGGGTGAGGGCAACCAGGTAATTGCCCAGATCGTTGGGGTGGATCTGGTCCAGCGTGCCATCGGCCCTGCGGGCGAACAGATCCGTGCGGTCGCGGATATTGTCGATGCCGCCGGCGGCCTCCACCGCGCGAACGAAGCGGGCCAGGACCTGTCCCGCCGGGATCACATGGATCGGCCGCCCGCTCCTGTCCTGCGCCAGATCGGGCAGCAGCAGCCGGTTCTCCCAGAGCTCGGCCAGGTCGCGGTCGAGCCGGTCCAGCCAGCCCTCGGGCGTGTCCAGCGGATGCCAGCTCTCATAGAGATAGACCCGGGCGGTGGGGGAGGCCTGCCGCGCCAGATCGGCCCATTTCTCAAGATAGCGGGCGCTGTCGTGATAGCGGATCGCTTCGCGCAGCCCGACCATCTCGGTCAGCACCACGGCGTCGTAGTCGCCCGAGGCGATCGCGTCGCGCGCCGGACGGAACTGCGGCGTGTCGTTCTCGGTCTCAAAGCCGTTGATCGTCAGATCCGGCTCCCAGTGTTCCCTCAGCGAGGTGCCCCAGCCCAGTTGCAGCTGATAGCGGTGGCCGGGGCCGGCGAGCTGCGCCAGCATCGCCGGCATATCGCGGCCGACCAGGCTGTGGCCCAGGTGATAGACGGCAAGCGGCCGGTCCGGCGGGGCGAGCGGGGTGGCATAGGCGGCGGCGACGGTGGCGGCGTCGGGCAGCTTGGGCCGCAGCCACAGCCACCAGGCCAGCCCGGCCACGACCGCCGCGGCGGGAAGCAGAAATACAAGCGGTCGAAGGGTCATTCGGCGGCGGGCCTCTGGCAATGCGGTCGCGTCGTCATGTCAAACCTGGCGCAGGTCTGTCCGGGCAAGCACCATCGCGGTGACGATCAGCCCGTCGCCGATGGCGAAACGCCCGTTCAGCCGGGTGCCGGCGGCGAAGGGCGCGACATCCTTGACGAAGCGGGCGGTGAAGCGGCCGGCCTCGGGCTCCAGCAGCAGGTCGAGGGCCTGGAAGCCGAACAGGGTGCGCGACAGCGGGAATTGCGCCTTGTAGGCGCATTCCTTGGCGCTGAAGATCACCTTGGCCATCCGGCCGCGCCGGTCTTCGGGCCACTGCGCCAGGCGCGCCGCCTCCTCGGGCGTGCAGATCGCCGGGATCAGATCCAGCGGCAGCGGCGTGTCCTCCTCCAGATCCAGCCCCAGGGCGCGGGCGGTGTCGGCGCGCGCCACCGCCGCCAGGCAGGCGCTGCGGCAATGGCTGATGGTGCCGCTGAGCCCGGCGGGCCAGACCGGCGCGCGATCGAGACCATGCGGCACCGGCGCCGGCGGATGGCCGAGCTGCGCCATGGCGCGGCGGGCGGCGGCGCGGCCGGCGGCGAATTCGCGCAGCCGCTCCGGTCGCGGCCGGTCCAGCCCGGCGCGTTCCTCGGGCCAGGGGGCGGGTTGCGGCGCGCGCGGATCGGTGCCGGCCAGCGCCACACCGGCCGGGAACAGCGGCCGGGCCAGCGCGACCGGGCCCCTATGCTCGGGCTCCGGGGCGGCGGCGGGGATCATCCCGCGCGCATCCGGCGGCGGTCGCGCATGGCGCGGCGCTTGGACATGGTCTCGGCGCGCTCCGGCTCGTCGGGCTGCGGCCCCTCCGGCTCGGGCGTCTCGCCGGCCCCGAGGTGCCCGGCCAGCCCGCCCAGGGTCGGAAAGCGGAAGATGTCGGTGATCGACAGATCCGGCCGTTTCAGCGCCTCGCGGATCTCGCGATGCGCCTGCACCGCCAGCAGCGAATGACCACCGAGGACGAAGAAATTGTCCTCCGGCCCGATCTCGGCCGCGGTGAGGCCGAGGATGCGCGCCCAGATCGCCGCGATCTGCGCCTGCGGCCCGTCGCCTGTCGCCGGAGCCGCCGCCGCGATGCTGGCCGCCACGGCGGGGCGCGCGGTGCGGGCCGGTTTCGGCGCCGGCAGCGCCTTGCGGTCGATCTTCTTGTTGGGCGTCAGCGGCAAGGCGTCGAGCCGCAGGATATGGGCGGGCACCATCACCTCGGGCAGGTGGCGGGCCAGTTCGGCGCGGATCGCGGCCTCCTCCACCCCGGCGGCGGCGGTGACATAGCCCACCAGCCTGAGGTCGCCAGGCGCCATCTGCCGCGCCACCACCACGGCCGCCGTCACGCCCGGCCAGGCGGCCAGGGCCGCCTCGATTTCGCCCAGTTCGATCCGCTGGCCGCGGATCTTGACCTGATGATCGGTACGGCCGAGGAAATCGAGCTTGCCATCGGCGCGCCAGCGCACCAGGTCGCCGGTGCGGTACATCCTGAGCGGTTCCGGCCCGCTGAGGCCGATTTCCGCCGCGAAGGGATCGGCGGGGAAGCGCTCGGCGGTCATCTCCACCCGGTCCCAATAACCGCGGGTGACCCCGGCGCCGCCGATATAGAGCTCTCCCGGCACCCCGATGGGGGCGGGACGGCCGGCCTCGTCCAGCACGTAGACGCCGGTATTTGCGATCGGCGTGCCGACATTGACGGTGCCGCGCGGGGCGGGGCCGACGGATTCGCAGGTCGACCAGATCGTCGTCTCGGTCGGCCCGTACATGTTGAGGATCGCCGCCCCGGTGCATTCGCGCAGATCCGCGACCAGATCGCCCGGCAGCGCCTCGCCCCCCACCAGCAGGGTCTTGACGCGGCCAAGCGCCAGCCGCGCCTCGTCGTTCATGGCGATCATCCGCGCCATCGAGGGGGTGCACTGCATATGGGTGACATTGTGGCGGATGATCTGGGCGGCGAGGGAGAAGTCGTCGGCATCCGGTTCGCTCGGCGCATTGGCCCGCGCCAGCACCTGGGCCAGCGGTTTCAGCCCCTCCAGCACCAGATCGGGGGCGATGCCATAGTCGATCAGGCAGGCGACCTCGTCCACGCCGATGCGCTTGAGCTGTTCGACCCGGGCCAGACCGTCGGCCACGGTGCCGAAGAGGCCGGAGTCCTCGAAATACCGCTCAAAGGCGAAATCGAGGATCGCCTCCAGCTCTTCCTCGCCCAGCACGCCCAGGTCCATCTCGAAGGCATTGGTGACGCCCTTGGGCTTCTTGAACGCCGGGAAGGCCCAGGCGTATTGCTTGATCAGCGCCGCGGCCGAGCGGAGATATTCCTTCATCGGGCCGCGCGCCACCCGCGCCGCCTCCTCCCGCGTGTCGGCGAGATAGGTGTGCAGCATCAGCGTGACGGTGAAATCGGCCGGGTCATGGCCGGCATCGCGTAGCGCCGCGTGATAGAGGCGGATCTTCTCGGCCACCTCCTCGATCGACTGGCCCAAGAGGTGGGTCAGCACATTGGCGCCGATCGTGCCGGCCTCCTTCCAGGTGTCGGGGTTGCCGGCGGTGGTGACCCAGATCGGCAGTTCCTTCGACACCGGCCGGGGCTGGGTGACCACGGCGTGCATCGAACCGTCGGCCTTGGGAAACTCCACCGCCTCGCCGCGCCAGAGCTTGCGCAGGGTTTCGATGGTCGCGAACATCGCCGGCTTGTTGTGGGGCGGCGTGTTCTCCGGGCGCAGCACGAAATCGTCCGGCTGCCAGCCCGAGGCGATGCCGAGCGCGGCGCGCCCGTTGGTCAGGTTGTCGATCACCGCCCATTCCTCGGCGATCCGGGCTGGATGGTGCAGGGGGGCGACGCAGCTGCCGGCGCGCACGGCGATGTTCTGGGTCACCGCAGCGACGGCGGCGCCGGTGACCGAGGGGTTCGGATAGGGGCCGCCGAAGGCGAGGAAGTGGCGTTCCGGCGTCCA
>JBFXGQ010000387.1:0-4989 GCA_050177915.1 Pseudodonghicola sp.
AGCCGGGGCTGGAAATCGCCCGCCGCGCCCGCGGCATCGCCATCCAGAGCGTCGTCGCCGGCATCGGCCTGTCGGTGCTCGGCATGTTCGCCGCGGCGCTGGGATACCTCACCCCGGTCGAGGGCGCCCTGCTGCAGGAGGTCATCGACGTCGCGGTGATCCTGAACGCCCTGCGCGCCCTGCGCATCCGGCCCAATGACCCTTTTTCCTCCATCGAACAGCCAGAAGGATCGCGCCGATGAGCCGCCTCAGCCACTCTGAAAATCACATGGTCCACCGTATCGGCTGGCTGCGCGCCGCCGTGCTCGGGGCCAATGACGGCCTGGTCTCCACCTCAAGCCTGGTGGTGGGCGTCGCCGCCGCCGGCACCGGCGCCACCGGGGTGCTGATCGCCGGGCTCGCCGGGCTGGTCGCCGGCGCCATGTCGATGGCGGCGGGCGAATATGTCTCGGTCAGCTCGCAGGCGGACGCGGAACAGGCCGATCTGGCCAAGGAACGGCGCGAGCTGGAGGAGACCCCCGAGGCCGAGCTGGAAGAGCTGACGATGATCTATGTCGACCGCGGCCTGGACCGCGATCTGGCCGAGAAGGTCGCGGCACAGCTGACCGAACGCGACGCGCTCGGCGCCCATGCGCGCGACGAGCTGGGGATTTCCGAGACCATCGCCACCAATCCGATCCAGGCGGCGCTGGTCTCGGCGCTGACCTTCTCGGTCGGCGCGGTGGTGCCGCTGATCGTGGCGCTGCTGGCGCCGCCGGCGCAGATCACCCTGGTGGTGGCCGCCGCCACGCTGGTGGCACTGGCGGTGCTGGGCGGGCTGGGCGCCTCGGCCGGCGGTGCCGGGCTGCTGCGCGGCGCGCTGCGGGTGACCTTCTGGGGTGCGCTCGCCATGGCGGCGACGGCGGCGGTCGGCACCCTCTTCGGGGTCAGCGCCTGACCCGGCGCCCCCGCCGGCCCGGCGCCCCCTAGGGCGCGTTGGGCGGCGGGTTGGGCCCGGTCCAGTCCTCGGCCGCGATCCAGTCGCAGAAGGCCGCCACCGCCTTGACCCGCCGGTGCCCGCGCGGCAGCACCATGTAGAAGCCGGGGATGTCGGCCGGGTCCATATCTGCCAGCGCCTCGAGACCGAGCGGCGCCACCAGGCGCCCCTCTTCCAGATCCTGCAGCGCGTCGGCACGCGACACCAGCCCGACGCCGATGCCCGAGACCGCGCCGCGCCGCATCGTCTCGGCATCCTGAAACTCGATCTCGCCCGCCGGCGTCGGCGCCTGCACCCCGAGATGCCGCAGCACCCGCGCCCAGAGCGTGCGGGCGCTGATCGGATGCAGCAGCGTCAGCCGGGTCAGATCCTCGGGCCCCTGGATCCGTGCGGCCAGCGAGGGCGCGCAGCAGATGATCTTGGGATCGCGCACCAGCAGCGTGGCATCCAGATCCTTCCAGGTGCCGAAGCCCCATTGGATCGAGACATCGACCTCGTCGGCGGCGAAATCCGGCAGTTCCACCATCGTGGTCAACCTCAGGTCCGCCCCCGGCAGCCGGTCGCGGAACCGGTCGAGCCGGCCGATCAGGTAGCGGGTGGCGAAATAGGGGCTGACGTTGACGGTGATGCGGTTGCGGGCGCCGGCATTGGTGACCCGGCGCACGCCCTCGGTGAACTCGTCGAACCCGGCCTGGACGAAATGCGACAGCAGGATCGCCTGTTCGGTGGGCTCCGCCACCCGCCCCTTGCGCGCGAAGAGCGGCACGCCGAGGATATCCTCCAGGAGCTTGATCTGCTGGCTGACCGCCTGCGGCGATACCCGCAGTTCGTCCGCGGCGGCGCGGAAGCTGCCCTTGCGCATCACCGTCCAGAACGCCCGCAGGGCGTTCAGCGGCGGCAGTCGAGGCGGCGAATGGGTCATGTCCTGCGGTGTCCACGTTCCGGCCCCGGCGCCGGAACGCGGGAGCGTGTCGATCAGATGATGGCCTTCTCCAGGAACGGCCGCCCTTCGATAATACGCTCAAATCCCGCCTCGGACAGATCCAGCGTGCGATAGCCGCCATAGGCGATCAGTTCGGACACACCGCGGCCGGTGGCCGGCCCCTGCTGCAGCCCGTGGCCGGAGAAGCCGTTGGCGAAGATGAAATTGGTCACCTCCGGGTGGCGGCCGACGACCATGTTGTGATCCAGCGTGTTATAGGCGTAATGCCCGGCCCATTGGTTCACGACCTTGATCGCCTCGAACTGCGGCGAGCGTTCGGCCAGCGCCGGCCAGATCAGCTCCTCGAACTCGCCATAGCGCGGCTCGAAATCGTCCCAGTCGACGGCGGGATCGTCCTCGGGCACCGCGCCGGCCAGGAAATACTTGCCCTCCGGACGGCACCAGACGCCGGTGGGGTCGATCATCAGCGGCAGCCGGCCGTCGTTCACGCCGGCGGTGCCCTCCGGCGTCTGGGCGCAGTCGAAGACGAAGAGCGTGCGCTTGCGCGGCTCGACCGGGATATCGAGGCCGGCCATCCGCGCCACCTGCGCCGCCCGCGGGCCGGAGGCGTTGACCACCGTCCCCGCGGCCACCACCGCGCCGGATTTCAGCGTGACCGTGGTGACGGTGTCGCCGTCGCGGCCGATCGCCACCACCTCGTCGGTGACATATTCCGCCCCCAGCGCCCGCGCCTTGGCCTTGAACCCCTGCATCAGCCCGGTGTTGTTGAACCAGCCCTCGCCCGACTGCCCGTAGGAGGCCAGTTCGATATCCTCGACCCGCAGATGCGGAAAAGCCCGGGCCAGCTCGTCGCGCTGCCACAGCACCACATCGGCGCCGCAGGCCTTCTGCGCCACATGGTTCTCGCGCAGGGTCTGCGCCTGCTCGGCGGTGCCGGCCAGATAGAGATAGCCGCCGGGGTGAAAATTCAGGTCGGGCCGGTCGTCGCCCACCGCCATCGCTTCGGCGAAATTGCGGATCACCTCATTGCCGTACTGGCTGACCTTGACGTTGATCGGGTTGGAATATTGCACCCGGATCCCCGAGGCCGACAGCGCGGTCGAGGCCTTCGCATAGCTCGGGTCGCGCTCCACCACCAGCACCGAGCCATCGAAATCCGGATTGGCGGCGAGATGGTAGGCAACGGAGGAGCCGATCACGGCGCCTCCGACAATCACCACGTCATAGCGGTCTTTCATTCCCCAGCCTCGTCATCGGGATGGCCGAGCTCCACGAACCATCCGCCCAGACATTGGGTGGAGGGCGCCTTGGGATCGGCGATTGCAGTCTTCGCTTCCACCGCCGCGCGATAGGGCTCGGCGCTGTCCTGCGGGATATAGCCCAAATGCCCGGCCTTGGAATTGTCAAGCGGCTTCACGGTGTTGTCCGAGGTGCCGAAACTGATGGTGAAGCCCAGATGCGGCGCGGTCAGCGCGGCGCTCACCAGCCGCACGCAGTCGTCGAAGCTGAGCCAGGACCACAGCATGCGCCGGTCGGCCGGCTCCGGGAAGGAGGAGAAGATGCGGATCATCGCACTCTCGATGCCGAACTTGTCCCAATACATGCTGCCCAGCGCCTCGACGAAGCATTTCGACACGCCATAGAGGCTGTCGGGCCGCACCGGGGCCTCGGTGTCGATATGGCTGTCCAGCCGGTGATAGCCGATGGCGTGCACCGAGGAGGCATAGACCACCCGCCGCACCCCGTGTTTCCGGGCGCCCTCGTAGATGTGGTAGGAGCCGCGGATATTGCTGTCCAGCACCTCGGCCCAGGGCCGTTCCAGCGCGGCGCCGCCCATGTGGACGATGGCGTCGCAGCCCTCGGTGGCGGCGATGGTGGCGGCCTCATCGGCCAGGTCGAAGACCAGCATCTCCTCATGCGGCTGCACGTTTTCGCAGGCGACGCGGTCGGCGATGCGCAGCGTCTCGGCCAGCGGCGCCAGCCCGCGGCGCAGTTCGGTGCCCAGACGGCCGGCGGCGCCGGTGATCAGGATCTTCTTGAAGGGTTTGGTCATGGGTCGGTCTCCGGCTCAGGGGATCAGATGGGGCGCCGCGATGGCGTCGGGTGTGTGCGGGATCATGCCTCCTCCCCGGTGACATAACCTTTTGTGTGGTCGTTCTTTTCTGCCTCGGCATCGCGCTTTGCCGGGTCTCCGAAGCCGCCGCCGCCGGGCAGGTTCAGCACCAGCCGCCGGCCTGCCGGCACGAATTGCCAGCCCTTGGGGCGCAGTTCGGTGCCGTCGTCGAGGGTGACCGAGCCGGCGGCGCCGGGCCGGCCGCCGGCGCGGCCGCGCGGGGCGGAGGTGACGCGGTCGAACATGGCGGAGAAGTCGAACTCATGGCCCTCGGCCGGGGCGATCTCGATCACCTGTCCCAGACCGCCGCGATATTCGCCGGCGCCGCCCGAATCCGGGCGCAGCTCCTTGCGCCAGATCACGATCGGACCGGTGTGCTCGGTGGCCTCGATCGGCATCGTGTGCACGCCCGAGGGGAAGGCGGTGGCACTGAGCCCGTCGAGCCCGGGGCGCGCCCCCATGCCGCCGGAGTTGAACATCAGCACCTCGGCGCGGCGGCCTTCCTTGCCGGCCTCGGGGCGGACCGAGACATGCACGTTCCACAGCGCCGCGGCGCCCTCGGCCAGCACCTGCCCCGGCAGCGCCTTGGCCAGCGCGCCCAGCACCAGATCGGGCACCATATGGCCCAGCACATGGCGCACCGAGACCGGCGCGGGACGTTCCGCGTTCAGCACGTTGACCGGCGAGGAGACGTTGAACACCGCCAGCGAGGCGGCGTTGTTGGGGATGTCGGGGGCCACCACGCATTTGAGCCCGTAGCAGGCATAGGCCTTGGTATAGATCATCGGCACGTTGATGCCCCAGCGGCTGACCGGATCGGTGCCGCTGAAGTCGACGTTGACGCCCTCGTCGGTGATGGTGACCTCGGCCTGCAGCCGGATCGGCCGGTCGTAGCCGTCGGTCAGCATGTCGTTCGACCAGGTGCCCTTGGGCAGTGCCGCGATCCGCTCCATCACC
>JBFXGQ010000388.1:0-4965 GCA_050177915.1 Pseudodonghicola sp.
AGGCGCTGCAGCAAAGCCATGCGCCGCATCGGGTGCAGCTGGGCATCAAGGTGACCGAGGGTCTGGGCGCGGGCGCCCGCGCCAGCGTCGGCGCCGCCGCCGCCGAGGAGAGCATCGAGCAGATCGTCGATCATCTGGCCGGGTCGCACATGTGCTTCATCACCGCCGGCATGGGCGGCGGCACCGGCACCGGCGCCGCGCCGATCATCGCCCAGGCGGCGCGTGAGCTGGGCGTGCTGACCGTCGGCGTGGTGACCAAGCCGTTCCAGTTCGAAGGCGCCAAGCGCATGCGTCAGGCCGAGGACGGTGTCGAGGCGCTGCAAAAGGTCGTCGACACGCTGATCATCATCCCGAACCAGAACCTGTTCCGCCTGGCCAACGAAAAGACCACCTTCACCGAGGCCTTCTCGATGGCCGACAACGTGCTCTATCAGGGTGTGAAGGGGATCTCCGACCTGATGGTGCGCCCGGGCCTGATCAACCTCGACTTCGCCGATGTCCGCTCGGTGATGGACGAGATGGGCAAGGCGATGATGGGCACCGGCGAGGCCGAGGGCGAGGATCGCGCCATCCAGGCCGCCGAGAAGGCGATCGCCAACCCGCTGCTGGACGAGATCTCGCTGCGCGGCGCCAAGGGCGTGCTGATCAACATCACCGGCAGCCATGACCTGACCCTGTTCGAGCTGGACGAGGCCGCCAACCGCATCCGCGAGGAAGTGGACCCCGAGGCCAATATCATCGTCGGTTCGACCCTCGACACCGCGATGGAAGGCACCATGCGGGTGTCGGTCGTCGCCACCGGCATCGATGCCGCCGATGTGAACAGCGAAATCCCGGTGCCGCGTCGCCAGCTGTCGCAGCCGCTGAAACAGAAGGTCTCGGCCGAAGTGGTGCCGCAGGAGCCGGAGGCCGCACCGGTGGCCGCCCGCGCCCCGGAACCGGCGCCGCAGCCGGTTGCCGCCACACAGCCGGCTCCGGCGGCGCCCGTTGCGGCGCCTGTCGCGACCCCGGAACCCAGCCTGTTCGAAGGTCTGGACGAGCCGGTGGCACAGCAGGGCGGCTATCAGGACGATTACGCCCAGCAATCGCTGATCGACGAGGACGACGGCCTGCCGCCGCCGGCCTATCGCCCGGCCGAGCCGGTGTTCGAGCCGCGTTCGGAATACGAGGAAACCGAGGCCGAGAGCTTCGTCGCCCCGCGCGCCCCGGCGCCCGGCACGCCGTCGCCCGAGGCGCTGGCCCGGCTGCATGCCGCCGCCCGCAACGCGCCCCGCGCGCCGCAGCAGGGCACGGCCCCGCGCCATGCCGCCGCGGCCCCGGCTCCGGCGCAGGAAAAGCGCGGCTTCGGCTTCAACCGGCTGATCGACCGGATGACCGGCCATGCCTCGGACACGCCGTCGCCCAGCCCGGCGCCGCAGATGCGCCAGCAGCCGCAGATGCGTCGGGGTGACGTGGCGGCACAGCCGGCGGTCGAACCCGAGCCCGAACAGGATCGGATCGAGATCCCGGCCTTCCTGCGTCGTCAGGCCAATTAATCCGGTCAAATCATCTATCGAAGGGCCGCCGAAAGGCGGCCTTTTCTTTTTGTTTTTCAAGTGCTTGCATTGGTGTGAGCAGGGTTCTGCCGAAATGTTTCAGAGATGTTTCATTCAGTTACAAAGATTGAGTTGAGGCATCGGGGGGGCATCATTACTTCGGTGGACAACAGCGGGCCTGCGGGACCGCTGGACATCACGGTAAGAGGCCGAACTTGCAACATACGCTACGCGCTGCGGTGACGTTCAAAGGGGTCGGACTGCATTCCGGCGCACCTGCCACGATGGTGATCCGCCCGGCTGCGGCAGGGTACGGCATCTGGTTCAAGCGGACCGATATCGCACTCGGCGACGCGATGATCCCGGCGCTCTACGATGCGGTCGATCAGACCCCGCTCTGCACCCGGCTGGTCAATGGCTCCGGCGTCTCGGTCTCGACCGTCGAACATGTGATGGCCGCGCTCGCCGGTTGCGGCGTCCACAACGCGCTGATCGAAATCGACGGCCCCGAGGTTCCGATCCTCGACGGCTCGGCCGCGCCCTTCGTGCGCGGGATCATGGCGCGCGGCGTGCAGCCGCAGCTGACCCCGGTTCTGGCCTATGAGGTGCTGATGCCGGTCTCGGTCGAGCGCGGCGCCGCCCGTGCCTCGCTGGTGCCGGCCGACCGGCTGACGATCGAGTTCCACATTGATTTCGCCGATGCCGCCATCGGCCGGCAGGCCAAGACGCTGGACATGGACAACGGCACCTTCGCGCGCGAGCTGTGCGACAGCCGCACCTTCTGCCGTCAGGCGGATGTGGACGCGATGCGCGAAAGCGGGCTGGCGCTGGGCGGTACGCTGGACAATGCCGTGGTGGTCGATGGCGACCGCGTGCTGACCCCGGGCGGGCTGCGTCACCCCGACGAGGCGGTGCGCCACAAGATGCTGGACGCGCTGGGCGACCTGGCGCTGGCCGGCGGCGTGCTGCTGGGGCACTACACCGGCGAACGCGCCGGTCACACCCTGACCAATCAGCTGCTGCGCAAGCTGTTCGCCACCCCCGGCGCGGTGCGTCCGCTGCTTTGCGACGCTGAAACCGCCGCCCGCCTGCCCGGCAAGGGGTTGGTGTGGGACGAGATTCCGCAGGTCGCCTGACCTGGGACCGGGCCGCGCCACGCCCCTGCGGCGTCGCGCGTTTAAGACGTTTTGCACCGGAAATTATTGTGCTAGACCGAGGCGCAAACAGGCGATCCGCCTGATCAAGGACGATGAGGGTTGGCAGCATGATCGGCGGCAGGTCGGGGGCAAAAGTCATCGGGGCGTTGATTCTGATGGCGGCATTGGCCGCCTGTGGAAACGGACCGGTCGACAGGTCGCAAAAGCTGGACGGCTACGTGCCCGAACAGATCTACGAGCGCGCCGAATTCGAGCTGAACCGCGGCCGTCCGGCCGATGCCGCCTATTATTTCTCGGAGATCGAGCGGCTTTATCCCTATTCCAGCTGGGCCAAGCGGGCGCTGATCATGCAGGCCTTCTCCTATCACAAGGGGCAGGACTATCCCGAGAGCCGCGCCGCGGCGCAGCGCTATATCGACTTCTATCCCACCGATGAGGATGCGGCCTACGCCCAGTATCTGCTGGCGCTGAGCTATTACGACCAGATCGACGAGGTCGGCCGCGATCAGGGGCTGACCTTCCAGGCGCTGCAGGCGCTCAGGACGGTGATCGAGGTCTATCCGGACAGCGAATATGCCACCTCGGCGATGCTGAAGTTCGACCTGGCCTTCGACCACCTGGCGGCGAAGGAGATGGAGGTCGGTCGCTATTACCTGCGCCGCAAGCATTACAGCGCGGCGATCAACCGGTTCCGCGTGGTGGTGGAGGATTTCCAGACCACCACCCATACCGCCGAGGCGCTGCATCGTCTGGTCGAGGCCTATCTGTCGCTGGGGCTGACCGACGAGGCGCAGACCGCCGGCGCCATCCTGGGCTACAACTACCGGTCTTCGGAGTGGTACGAGGACAGCTACAAGCTGCTCACGGCGCATGGGCTGAAGATGAAGGACACCGGCAACAACTGGCTCAGCCAGATTTACCGCCAGTCGATTCAGGGGAAATGGCTCTGATCCAGTTGCGGTCCGGCCGGGGTTCGGGCAGGTGCCATGCTGCGTTCGCTTGATATTCACGACATGCTGATCATCGACCGGCTGGAGCTGAGCTTCCAGCCGGGTCTGAATGTGCTGACCGGCGAGACCGGGGCGGGCAAGTCGATCCTGCTCGATTCCCTGGGCTTCGTGCTGGGCTGGCGCGGCCGGGCCGAGCTGGTGCGGCAGGGCGCCGATCAGGGCGAGGTGGTGGCGGTCTTCGACCTGCCGCCGGGCCATGCCGCCCATCGGGTGCTGGAGGAGGCCGGGCTGCCCGGCGGGCCGGAGCTGATCCTGCGCCGGATCAATACCGCCGACGGGCGCAAGACCGCCTGGGTCAACGACCGCCGCTGTTCCGGCGAGGTGCTGCGCGCGCTCTCCGACACGCTGGTCGAGCTGCATGGCCAGCAGGACGACCGTGGCCTGCTGAACCCGCGCGCCCACCGGCTGCTGCTGGACGCCTTCGCCGGGTTCGACACCGAGGCCGTGCGCGGCGCCTGGCGCGATCTGCAGGCCGCCCGCAAGGCAGTCGCGGCGACCCAGACGGCGTTGGATGCGGTGCGCGAGGAGGAGGAGTTCCTGCGCCATTCGGTGGCCGAGCTCGACAAGCTGGACCCGCAACCGGGCGAGGATGCCGAGCTTGATGCGCGTCGCCGCCAGATGCAGGGGGCCGAGCGGATCCGCGACGATGTCGCCCGCGCCTTCGCCCTGCTGGGCGGAGAGGGCGCCGAGGGCGCCATGGGCGAGGCGCTGCGCTGGCTCGACGGGGTGGCGGCGGAGGCCGGCACCGCGCTGGAGGCGCCGGTCGCCGCCCTGGGCCGCGCGATGATCGAGCTGGGCGAGGCGCAGGACGGTGTCGATCGCTGCCTAGAGGCGCTGGATTTCAACCCGGCCGAGCTGGAGCAGGCCGAGGAGCGGCTGTTCGCCATCCGGGCGCTGGCGCGCAAGCATGGGGTGCAGCCGGACGATCTGGCGGGCTTTGCCGACAGGCTGCGCGCCCGTCTGGCGACGCTCGACGCCGGCGAACACGATCTGGAGGAACGCCGCGCCGCGCTCAAGGCCGCCGGGGCCGCCTTCGACGCTGCCGCCGGGGCGCTGAGCGCCGCCCGCGCCGCCGCCGCCGGCCGGCTGGATGCCGCGGTGATGGCGGAACTGGCGCCGCTCAAGATGGAGCGCGCGGTGTTCCAGACCCTGATCGCGCCGGCCGAGCCGGGGCCGGAGGGGATCGACGCGGTGACCTTCACCGTCGCCACCAACCCCGGTGCGCCCTCGGGGCCGCTGAACAAGATCGCCTCGGGCGGCGAG
>JBFXGQ010000389.1:0-4964 GCA_050177915.1 Pseudodonghicola sp.
CGATCCGGCTGCAGAGCAGGCGCACCACGTTCAGGTCGTGGCTGACGAACAGCAGAGCCACGCCCTGTTCCCGCCGGATCCTGTCCAGCAGTTGCAGCACCGTCGCCTGCACCGAGACGTCGAGCGCCGAGGTCGGTTCGTCCAGTATCAGCAGCCGCGGCTCGACCACCATGGCGCGGGCGATGCCCACCCGTGCCTTCTGCCCGCCGGAGAGCTGGTGCGGGAACCGGCTGAGCAACTCGAGCGGCAGGTTGACCGATGTCGCTGCCGCCTCGACCCTTGCCACCAGCTCTGCGCGCGAGCCGGGCGGTTTCAGCTGCCGCAGCGGATCGGCGATCAGGTCGAAGGTGTTGAACCGCGGGTTCAGGCTTTCGGTCGGATCCTGGAACACCATCTGGATGTCGCTGCGCATGTCGGATCTGGCGAAGGTGGCGGCGGAGGTGCCGGACATGTCCCGCCCGTCGATCAGCAGCCGGCCCGAGGTCGCGTCGATCAGCCGACACAGCACCCGCGCCAGGGTCGACTTGCCGCAACCGGATTCGCCCACCAGCCCCAGCGCCTCGCCCGGGTGGATGGAAAGCGTGACATCGTCGACCGCATGCAGCTTGACCGGCGCGCGCCCGGTCAGCGGGGTGCGGTGCCTCAGCGCGAAGTGCTTCTTCAGATGTTCGACGGCGATGATCGGGGGCTGGCTCACAACGGGTTCCTGCAGGCGACGCGGTGGTTGCGGCCGATCTCCTCCAGCCGCAGGCCGGGAGCGTCGCAATTGGCCTGATGGCGCGGGCAGCGGTCGGCGAAGCGGCAGGGCGGCAGATCGCTGCGCCGCAGATCGGGCAGCGATCCGGGGATGGCGCGCAGGTCGTGCACGCTGTCCACCAGCGAGGGCACGCTGCCCAACAGCCCGGTGGTATAGGGATGGCGCGGGCGCGCGAACAGCTCGGCCACCGGGGCGGTCTCGACCACATGGCCTGCGTGCATCACCACGATGCGGTCACAATATTCCGAGGCGAGCGCCAGGTCATGGGTGATCAGCAGGGTGCCGAGGTTGCCGGCGCGGGCGATGTCGCCGATCAGGTCCATGATCACCGCCTGGGTGGTGACGTCGAGCCCGGTCGTGGGCTCGTCGGCGATCAGCAGGCTCGGGTGGCAGGACAGCGCGGCGGCGATGCCGATCCGCTGGCAGAGCCCGCCCGACAGCTCGAACGGATAGGCGCTCATCCGCTTTTCGGGATCGGGGATGCGGACCTGCCGCATCGCTTGCAGCACCTTTTCCTTTACCTCCGCCGGCGAGGCGGGGGTATGGCGCGCGATCACGTCGCCGATCTGATGGCCGACGCTGCGGATCGGGTTCAGCGCGGTGCGCGGATTCTGGAAGATGATCGAGGCCTCCTTGCCGCGCCAGAGGTCGCGCTCGCGGGCGGACATCGCCATCACGTCGCGCCCTTCGAACCGGATATCGCCCGACAGAATGCGGGCCGCCTTGTCGAGGATGCCCATGATCGCGAAGGCGGTCACCGACTTGCCCGAGCCGCTTTCGCCGACGATGCCGACGATCTCGCCCGGGGCGAGGTCGAAGGAGACGTTTTCCAGCACATGCACGGTGCCGTGACGGCTGCGGAAATCGACCGTCAGGTCGCGGACCGAGAGGAGGGGGGGAGCGTTCATGTCCGGCTCCTCGGGTCGAGCATGTCGCGCAGCGCGTCGCCCAGCAGGTTGAAGGTGAAGACGGCGAGCATCAGCATCAGGCTGGGGAAGAGGAAGACCCACCATTGCCCCGAGGCGATGAAGCGGGCGCCCTCGGCCACCAGGATGCCCCATTCGGGCGTCGGCGGGCGCACCCCCATGCCGAGGAAGGACAGACCGGCCGCGTTCAGCACCGCCCAGCCGAGGTTGACCGAGGCCTGGATCACCAGCGGCGACAGGATGTTGGGCAGCAGGAACACCAGCAGGATGCGGGCGTGCCCCGATCCGCCCACCCGGGCGGCCTCGACATAGCCCAGATGGCGGCGCACGCTGACCTCGGCCCGGGCCAGGCGGACGTAGAACGGCAGGTTGATGATGGCGGTGGCGTAGATCACGTTCATCACCGTGTTCCCCAGCGCCGCCACCATCGCCATCGCCAGCACGAACAGCGGAAAGGCCAGCAGCACGTCGACGAAACGGCTGGTCACGGTGTCGACGACACCGCCGAAATAGCCCAGCACGGCGCCGATCAGCGATCCCGCCACGCAGGATATCCCCACCGCGCCGAAGGCGATCAGCATATCCAGCCGGGTCGCCACCAGCACCCGCGAAAACACGTCGCGCCCCAGCTGGTCGGTGCCGAACCAATAGGTGGCCGACGGCGGCGTCAGCGCGTCCTGCGGATGGCTCGCCAGCGGATCGTGCGGCACCAGCAGCGGCGCGAAGAGCGCGGCAAGGATCAGCAGGGCGAAGAGGCCGACGGCGGCCTGATGCAGCCGGTTCCCCGACAGGATATAGCCCAGGCTGGACAGCCGGTCGCGCAGCCTCAGGGAGGAATGGGGCAAGGCCATCAGCTCAGCCCCGCGCGCGGATCGGCCAGCCCGGCCAGCAGGTCGGTGACAAGGTTCACCGCCAGGAAGATGCCGGCCATGATCAGCATGAAGGCCTGCAACGGCGCGTAGTCGAGCGAGATCAGGCTATCCATCGCAAAGGCGCCGATGCCGGGCCAGGCGAAGACCTTCTCGACCAGCACGTTGGCCCCCAGCATGTAGGAAAACGTCATCCCCAGCGAGGTCACCACCGGCAGCATGGCATTGCGAAAGGCATAGGTCATCACGATCTGGCGCCGGCTCAGCCCATTGGCCCGTGCGGTGCGGATGAACTCGCCGGACAGCACGTTCAGCATCGAGGCCCGGGTCATCCGCGCCAGCGGCGCCAGGGCGAAGACCGCCATGGTGATCCCCGGCAGCAGGATCTGCCGGAAGGCGGCGCCGGCGGTCGCGAAATCCCCGGCGATCAGCGCGTCGACGATGATCATCCCGGTGACCGCCGGCGGCTTGAACATGAAGGGATCGAGCCGCCCGGTCGGCTCCGGCGCCACGCCGAGCAGGTAGTAGAACACATAGATCAGCAGCAGCCCGGTCACGAAGGTGGGGATCGAGACGCCGAGCGTTGCCACGATGCGGCAGGTCTGGTCGATCCAGGACCCCGGCCTCAGCGCCGCCATCACCCCCAGCGGGATCGACACCGCGATGGCCAGCGCGAAGGCGAAAACCGTCAGCTCGATCGAGGCGGGCAGGCGGTTCATCATCTCGACCGCCACCGGCTGCCCGGTCGAGATCGACATGCCCAGATCGCCCTGCCAGAGCGCGCCGAGATAGATCCAGAACTGTTCCAGCAGGGATTTGTCCAGCCCCAGCGCGATCCGCACCTTCTCTACATCCTCCTGCGACATCGCGGGGTTGGAGGCGAAGAACACCGCCGGGTCGCCCGGCAGGACGCGGGTGATCAGGAAGGTGGCGACCAGCACGCCGAACAGTGTCGGAATGGCGCTGAGCAGCCGCCAGACGATCTTGTTCATTCGCGCGTGTCCTTTCTGTCGGGCCTGAGGGTTATGCGCCGGCCGCCTTCGGTCGGCTCAGAAGAAAGAGCAGGTGAGCGTCGCTGACAACCTCTGTCGCACCGGTTTTCGGCAAGATACCACGTTCGGCGGTGCGGCACCGCCCGGGCCGGGAGGTCCTGCGGCTGGCGAGGCGCGCCAGCCGCAGAGAGACACCCGCGCCGGCATCGAGCGATGCGCTGATCCCGACGCCGGTCCGCCCGGGCGAGGCGGCCCTGAACGCCGGTCTGCCGCGCGAAACCCTCGTCGATATCCGCGACGGCGACCCGCCGGAGGGGGGGCCAGAGCGGGGCAGGGGGCGACCAAGTCCACCCCGCGCGATCTCGCCAGCGGCCATGCGGTCGCGGGCGGGGCGAGAGCGCCGCGGTTTGCGGCCCGACGGCCAGACCTTGAGGCCCGAGACGCTGATCATCCGTTTCAGCTGGCCCGCGACAAAGCAATGGTCCGCGTCATCGACATGGCCCGGATCGCCCCACGCCTGCGCCCCCATGCCGTGTGCGTCGCGAATCGGAACTGACACCCGGTGTCCCTTTCCGATTCGGATCGCGACACTGCCCAGGGACCGCCGGCGCGGCGCCGATTTAAGTCTCGTTTTGATATTTTGTATCTGATTTTGTCGAATTCGGATGTCGGACGGCGGCGCGGGGAGGAAGGTGTTTCCATTCTGCGCGCTATGGTTGATACAGGCGCCGGATCGGACCGCTATTGTTGAGGAGCCCCTGTTGTCGGGAACTGTCGGAAAGGCACTGCGCCTGCTCGAATTGCTGTCGACCTACGACACGCCTGTGCGCCTGTCCGAGCTGTCGCGCGACGCCGCAATGAACAAGAGCACGGCCTATCGCATGCTCGAAGCCATGGGGCGGCTGGGCTATGTGCAGCAGGATGAGCCCAACGGGCGCTACATGATCACCACCAAGATGTGGCAGATCGGGGTGCGCGCGTTTCAGCGGCTGGACATCCGCAATATCGCCAAACCCTATCTCGACACGCTGGCGCGCGAGACCGACGAGCCCGCGGTGCTGGCGATCGTCGAGGGCAACGATGCGGTGATCGTGGACCGCGCCGCCTCGTCCCAGGCGATCCAGACGGTATCGCAGATCGGCTCGCGCACGCCGATTCACTGCTCGTCGCTGGGCAAGGCCTATCTGATGGTCGGGACCGAGGAGAAGCTGCAGCGGTTGAAACGGCCGTTTCAGCAGGTCACGCCGAAGACCCTCACCCGCATCGCGGATCTGCGCAAGGACGTCGAAGAGGCGATCGCCGCCGGCATCGCCACCGCCTACGACGAATATGACGAGGGGGTCAGCGGTGTCTCTGCCCCGATCCTGGGCGGTGACGGCAAGGTGCATTGCGCCATCGGCATCACCCTGCCCACCGCCCG
>JBFXGQ010000390.1:0-4962 GCA_050177915.1 Pseudodonghicola sp.
TTTATCGCGGAACCGGTGCAGGGCGCCGGCGGCGTGATCATCCCGCCGGAAACCTACTGGCCGGAAATCCAGCGGATCTGCGACAAGTACGAGATCCTGCTGATCGCCGATGAGGTGATCTGCGGCTTCGGCCGCACCGGCAACTGGTTCGGCAGCCAGACCCTGAACATCCGTCCCGACATCATGACCATCGCCAAGGGGCTCAGCTCGGGCTACCAGCCGATCGGCGGCTCGGTGGTCACCGACGAGGTCGCGGCGGTGCTGGACAGTGTCGAGTTCAACCACGGCTACACCTATTCCGGCCATCCGGTGGCCGCCGCCGTGGCGCTGGAGAACCTGCGGATCCTGGAAGAGGAAGGCGTGATCGACCATGTCCGCGACGTCGCCGCGCCCTATCTGGCCGAGAAATGGCACGCGCTGGGCGATCACCCGCTGGTGGGCGACACCCGGATCGTCGGCATGATGGGTTCGCTGGCGCTGACCCCGGACAAGACGACCCGCGCCAAATTCGCCTCGGAGCCCGGCACGGTCGGCTATATCTGCCGCGAGCGCTGCTTTGCCAACAATCTGGTGATGCGCCATGTCGGCGACCGCATGATCATCTCGCCGCCGCTGGTCATCACGCCGGCCGAGATCGACATCCTGATCGGCCGGGCGCGCCAGGCGCTGGACGAATGCTATGCCCGGGTCAAGGAGGAGGGGCTGCTGAAGGCGGCCTCGTAACCGCGCCACCAACGGGAACGAAAGCGGACGGCGCCGGGGGAAACCCCGGCGCCGCTGTCGTTTTGGAAAAGATGCACGCGGACTGTCACGAAAGTTTTTCGAAACAGTCACAGGAGTTTAGGCGAAGTCACACAAAGCGCAGTCATGGTTTTCGCGTAGCGTTCCGGGACCGGGTTACGGGTCCAAGAGCAATCACCCAATAGGAAGTCAGCCATGACCACCCAACGTCTCATCCGTCCCAGCCGCCGCGCCGTGCTGGCCGGTGGCACCGCCTTCGTCGCCTCGCTGGCGATGCCGTCGATCTCCCGCGCGTCGTCGCGTCCGGTCTTCACCCACGGGGTGCAGTCCGGTGACGTCAGCACCGGCTCGGGCATGATCTGGACCCGTACCGACCGCCCGGCCCGGGTGATGATGGAGGTCTCCACCACCGAGAGCTTCGCCAACGCCCGCCAGCTGGCGCCGCTGAACGCGATGCCGACCTCGGACTTCGCCGTCAAGCGGCTGGTCGAGGGGCTGCCGTCGGATCAGGACATCTTCTACCGCTTCGTCGCCGCCGACCTGAACGACATCAACGCCCTGTCCGAGCCGATCGTGGGTCATTTCCGCACCGCGCCGACCTCGCGCCGCTCGATCCGCTTCGTGTGGTCGGGCGACACCGCCGGCCAGGGCTGGGGCATCGACGATCAGGGCATGCGCACCTATCGCACCATGCAGCAGCACGAGCCCGATTTCTTCATCCACTCCGGCGACACCATCTATGCCGACGGCGCGATGAAGGACGAGGTCGAGAAGGACGGTCAGGTGATCTGGAAGAACACCGTGCTGATCGACGAAAAGCGCAAGGTTGCCGAAACGCTGGACGAATACCGCGGCCAGTGGAAATACAACATGATGGACGAACATGTGCGGGCGATGAACGCCGCCGTGCCGACCTTCTTCCAGTGGGACGACCATGAGGTGATCAACAACTGGTCGGATTCCAAGGATCTGACCGGCGACGACCGCTATACCGAGAAATCGGTGCATGTTCTGGCCGCCCGCTCGGCCCGCGCCTTCCACGAGATGACGCCGATCTCCTACACCCCGGCCGAGCCGGGCCGCGTCTATCGCAAGATCGCCTACGGCCCGATGCTGGATGTCTTCTTCCTCGACATGCGGTCCTATCGCGGCCCCAACGGCGACGATCTGGAAACCGAGCAGAGCGACAAGACCGCCTTCCTCGGCCGCCAGCAGATCGAATGGCTGAAGCGCGAGCTGGTGAACTCCAAGGCCACCTGGAAGGTGATCGCCGCCGACATGCCGATCGGCCTTGTGGTGCCCGATGGCAAGAAGATCGAGGCGATGGCGCAGGGCGACGGCGGCGCGCCGCTGGGCCGCGAGCTGGAGATCGCGGATCTGCTGAAGTTCATCAAGGACGCCCAGGTGCGCAACACCGTCTGGCTGACCGCCGACGTGCATTACACCGCCGCGCATTACTACGACCCGAACAAGGCGCAGTTCCAGGACTTCGAACCGTTCTGGGAATTCGTCTCGGGCCCGCTGCATGCCGGCACCTTCGGCCCGAACAAGCTGGATGCCACCTTCGGCCCGGAAGAGCGTTTCGTGAAGGCGCCGGAAGAGGGTCAGGTCAACCTGCCGCCGTCGGCCGGCCTGCAGTTCTTCGGTCTGGTCGACATCGACAGCGCCACCCAGCAGATGACGGTGCGCCTGATGGATGTGGCCGACAAGGAACTGTGGTCGATCACCCTCGACCCGAAAGAGCAGTCGCTCTGATCTCCCCCAACCCGGACCGGCCGACTCCGGGCGCCCCCGCAGCATCTGCGGGGGCGTTTTCGTTGCCGGCGGACAAGTTCCTCTTGCATTTCCTGATTCTTTTTGTCAGATAAAGGCAACGCCAGATGCGACCCGCGTCCAGCCCTTGGGACATCAGCCTTTCGGGGTGGCCTGCGGATCGGGGGATGGCGATCCCCGCGTGACGCCGTCGCCCCGGAAACGAACCGGGCCCCACACGTGGGTCCAGCAGGCAGGGGGCCGTCATGCGCGATCCGTTGGAAGAGCTGTTGCGGATGCACCGGGCGGCCGCCGCCTTCGGATGCGGGCTGAACCCCGCGCTCCTGACCCGGATCGAGCAGAGAAGCCGGAAACTGGCCGCTGTCCGGGCGCAGCCAAACGTGGTGACCCTCGGCACCGCGTCCAGCCAATCGGGGCCGCCGCAATCGGTCTGTGCCGGCCGGATCGAGGCCGACGACACGCTGCTGCCGTTTCCGCGCCGCGCCCGATAGGCGACGGCAGCCCGGATCACGCCTTGGGATCGCTCACCGCCCGGGCTCGCCCGCGCTCCAGCCCCAGCTGATGCTCGCGCCAGATCACCAGGATATTGCCGGCGATCACCAGCGCCGCGCCGGCCAGCATGATGACCGTCGGCACCTCGTGGAACCAGACATAGCCGATCAGGATGGCGAACAGCATCGAGGCATATTCGTAGGGCGCCAGCATCGAGGCCGGTCCGAAGCGGTAGGAGGCGGTGACGAGGATCTGCGCGCCGCCGCCGACCACCCCGGCGAGGATCAGCAGCGCCACCGTCTCGACCCGCGGCACTACCCAGCCGAACGGCATGGTCAATAGCGCCAGCGCGGCGGCGGTGGCCGAGAAATAGAACACGATGGCCGAGGTCCGCTCGGTCTCGACCATCTTGCGGATATGGATCTGCACCAGCGCCCTGAGCGTGGTGGCCCCCAGGATCAGCATCGCCCCCAGCGTCGCGGCATCCTGCATGCCGCCGCCGCTGCCCAGCCGCGGCCAGATCATGATCAGCACCCCCACCAGCCCGATCAGCACCGCACTCAGCCGGATCAGCCGGATCCGCTCGCCCAGCATGACCGCGGCAAGGATCAGCGTCAGGATCGGCGTGGCATAGCCGATCGCGGTGACCTCGGGCAGCGGCAACAACCCCAGCCCGGCGAACGTCAGCCCCATCGCCGAGGTGCCGATCAGCCCGCGCCAGAAATGCACGATGGGTCTTTGCACCACCAGCCCGCTGCGCAGTTCGCCGCGGGCGGCGATCCAGACCAGAATCACCGGGATGGCGAAGAACGAGCGGAAGAACACCGCCTCGCCCGGCGGCACCTCGTCCGAGGTGGCCTTGATCAGGGCCGACATCACCGAGAACAGGAAGATCGCGCTGAGTTTCAGCGTGACGGCCAGCCCGGGTCGATGCGATGTTAAGGACGTTGCCATGGCGCGACCCTGCTCTGCCGGCCGGGAAAGATCAACGGCTTGATTTTACCCGTCCGCAAGGCGCAGAAAGCAGGGAAACCGGAGAGGGAGCCCGCCATGTACGACGCCAACTATCTGATTTCCCGCCTGCATGCGGCTTCGGTCGGGCAGGAGACCCGCAACTTCGCCACCTTCCCGGCGCGCGCCAGCATGACCTTCGGCGAGCTTTTCGCCGGTGCCGAACGCAATGCGGCGGCGCTGGTGGCGATGGGGGTCAAGCCCGGTGACCGGGTGGCGGTGCAGGTCGACAAGACCATCGAGGCGATCCAGCTCTATCTCGGCACGGTGATGGCCGGCGCCATCTTCCTGCCGCTGAACACCGCCTATACCACGCCGGAGGTCGCCTATTTCCTGGGCGACGCCACCCCGCGCGTGGTGGTCTGCGACCCGGCGAAATACGAGGCGATCGAAGGCGTCGCCGGCGACGCGCGGGTGGTGACGCTGGATGGCAAGGGACTGGGCACGCTGACCGACGCGGTGGTCGGGCGCGGCGGCTTCACCCCGGTGCCGCGCGGCCCCGACGATCTGGCGGCGATCCTCTATACCTCGGGCACCACCGGCCGGTCCAAGGGCGCGATGCTGAGCCACGCCAACCTCGCCTCCAATTCCGAGATGCTGCGCGACTACTGGCAGTTCACCAGCCGCGATGTGCTGATCCATGCGCTGCCGATCTTCCACACCCACGGGTTGTTCGTCGCCACCAACGTGGCGCTGCTGGCCGGCGCCCAGGTGATCTTCCTCAAGGGCTTCGACGCCGAAGCGATCCTTGAGGCGATGCCGCGCGCCACCGCGTTGATGGGGGTGCCGACCTTCTACACCCGGCTGCTCGCCGACCCGCGCCTGACCAGGGAGCGCGCCGCCAACATGCGGCTCTTCATCTCCGGCTCGGCGCCGCTCTTGGTCGATACCCATGAGCAGTGGGAAGAGCGCACCGGCCACCGCATCCTCGAACGCTACGGCATG
>JBFXGQ010000391.1:0-4943 GCA_050177915.1 Pseudodonghicola sp.
ACGCCGGTAACCCCGAGGCCTGTGGTCACCTCATAGCCCCATTCCGCGAGCTTCTCCGCCACCAGCGATGACGTGACCGTTTCCTCGAATCCCAGTTCCGGGTGGCGGTGGATCTGGCGGCGCAGGTCGATAAAGCTCTGCTCATCCGCCTTGATTTCGGCGATCACGCCCGTGGGTGAGGACATCTTGGTGCCTGTTGTTAACTATTGAACCGCTTCGCTGAAACTATTCGGGGCGCCGTCTGGCCGATACGGTCAGTCCCGACAACAATGAAGCCGATACCGCCAAATGTTGTGAAAGCTCTTGCCGGAAAATTCCCGGTTGTTGAGTATTGTCCTCAGGTTTGGCCGGAGACGCCTCATGTCGCGATGGCGAATGCCGCCAGCCATAGATCCAATATCGCTGGTATCGCCAAGAAGTTCGAAGAAGCGCCATGAATGTCCGTATCGACCTGCTGCATGTTTCCGGGGGGATGGACGGGATTCTGTTCAATATCATCGATGTGTTGCGCATCGCCAATCAGCTTTGGCGATCGCGCCATCCGGGCAAGCGCACCGCTCTGTTCAGCTGGCAGATCATCGACGCCAGCGGCGCCGCTCTGCCCTTGCCCGAATGGCTTGCCGATCTGGGCGCGCCCGCTGGCGGGCGGGCGCCCGGGCCGTCGCGAAGTGCGTTGCTGGTACCCGGGCTGATGATGCGGAACGTGCCCGATCTGGAACGACAGATCGACCGCGCCGAGGCCGAATGCGCCTGCATCGCCCGCTATCACGCTCAGGGCCGCGTGGTGGCGACCGTCATCAACGGCAGCGCGCTGCTGGCGCGGGCGGGCATCCTCGAGGGGCGGCGGGCCACGATCAGCTGGATCGTCGTCAACTGGTTCGCGGCCCGGTTTCCCGGCGTGCGGCTGACCATGGACGGCCCGGTGGTGGAAGACGGCACGCTGTTCACCGCCGGTGCGCCGGCGGCGCATTACGATCTCGCGGTGGCGCTGGTGCGCCATTTCGCCGGCGAGGAGCTGGCGCAGACGCTGGGCAATGTCCTGGTTCACAATCCGATGCGGTTCGAACATGCCGGCCTGTCGTTCACCGGGTTGTCGGTGCAGAGCCGCAACAGCGTGGTGTTCAAGGCCAAACGCTGGCTGCGGGAGCATATCCAGACGCCCTACAACCTGGAGGAGGTGGCGCGGGAGGCGGCGGTGAGCCCGCGCACCCTGTTGCGCCATTTTCAGGAAGTGGAGGGCATCACGCCGCTGGATTACCTGCATCGGTTGCGGGTGGAGAGAGCCAAGCAGTTGCTGGAAGTCACGCTGATCGATCTGGCGGAGGTGATGGAGTATTGCGGCTATCGCGATCCGAGCGCTTTTCGCCGCCTGTTCCACCGCGCCACCGGCCTGACTCCCTCGGCCTACCGGCGCAAGTACACCCTGCGGTCCGGCAGCCGCTGGTGGCGGGCGGATGAGGACGAGGCGGAGGACCCGAACGGGTAATGCCGCAAATCCGGCGGGTTGCGGTGCCGTGCGGGGCCCCCGTTACCGGTCCTCGCCTATGGCGCGACGGGCATCCGGCTTTCGACGACGCTCAGGAACCAGCTGCTTCCGTAGGGCATCGCCTCGTCGTTGAACTCATAGTCCGGATTGTGAAGCGGCGCGCTGTCGCCGTTGCCGACCATCATGAAGGCGCCCGGCCGTTCCTGCAGCAGGAAGGCGAAATCCTCGCTTCCCATCGACGGGGGGAGTTCCGCGCAGGCGCCCGAGATCGCCCGGGCGGCCGCGATCCCCGCGGCGGTCTGTTCCGGGCTGTTGATCAGCAGCGGATATCTGCGCGTGTACTCGACCTCGACCTCTGCGCCATAGGCGGCCGCGATCCCCTCTGCCGTCTGCTTGATGCGCGCCTCGGCCATGTCCTGTTCGGCCCGGTCCAGGGCGCGCGCGGTGCCGCGCAAGGTGACAGTCTGGGGAATGACGTTCACGGCCTCGGAATCGGATGTGAGCTGCGTCACCGAAACGACCAGCGCATGGTTGGGATCGCTGTTGCGCGACACGATGCCTTGAAGACCGACGATCAGCATCGCCGCGACCAGCATCGTGTCGATACCGCTTTGCGGATAGGCCGCATGGGTACCGCGACCGCGGAGCCTGAGTTCGAAAGTGTCGCCCGCGGCAAGGAACGGACCCTGGCGTGTCCCGAAGCTGCCGATGGGCAGACGTGGGCTGTTGTGCAGGGCATAGACCTCGTCGATCTTCCAGCGGTCCATCAGACCGTCGTCGCACATCGCCTTGCCGCCGGCGCCGCCCTCTTCAGCCGGCTGGAAGATCAGCACCGCCTTGCCGGCGAAATTGCGCGTCTCGGCCAGGCATTTCGCGGCGCCCAGCAGCATCGCGGTATGGCCGTCATGGCCGCAGGCGTGCATCCGCCCCTCGACCTTGGAGGCATGGGGCAGGCCGGTGGTCTCCTTGATCGGCAGCGCGTCCATATCCGCCCGCAGGCCGATCACCATCTTGCCGGGCGCCCGGCCGTTGATGACGCCGACGACGCCGGTCTGTCCGATGCCTTCCACGACCTCGTCACAGCCGAATTCACGCAGCTTTTCGGCGACAATTCCGGCGGTGCGATGGGTGTCGTAGAGCAGTTCCGGGTTGGCATGGAAGTCCCGCCGCCAGGCGGTCATCTCGGGCAGCAGTTCACTGAATCTGTTCTTGATCGGCATGTCTTTCCCTGTTCGTTCTTGGTTTTTCGGTCTGGTCAGCGGCCGCGGATCCGGGGGTCCAGTGCGTCCCGCAGTCCGTCGCCGACATAGTTGATGCTCAGCACCGTCAGCGAGATGAGAAATCCCGGCAGGATCGCCCGTCCGGGGTAGTCCTGAAGATAGTCGATACCGTCGCTCACCAGCCGCCCCCAGGTCGGGAATTCCGGCGGAAAGCCCAGACCCAGGAAGCTCAGCGCGCTTTCGGTCAGGATGGCTGTTGCCATCATCAGTGTCGCCGACACCATGATCGAGGACAGCACGTTCGGCAGGATGTGGCGCGGAATGATGCGCCAGGCCGGAACGCCGATGGAATGCGCGGCAAGCACGAACTCACGCTCCTTGAGGGTGAGAACATCGCTTCGCACCACGCGGGCGGTGCGCATCCACGAGGTGATCGAAATCGCCGTGACGATCAGCAGCAGGATCCCCATTTCGACGCCGAACGCCGCTGCGAGCGGTTCGCGGAACAGCATCGACATCACCAGCAGCAGGGGCAGCAGCGGCAGCGCCAGGAACAGGTCCGTCACGCGCATCAGGATCCCGTCGACCCGCCGGAAGAAGCCGGCGATCATGCCCACCAGGGTCCCGATCAGGATCGACAAGATCATCGCGGCGCTTCCGACGACGAGGGAAATCCGCCCCCCCATCATCAGCCGCGCGAGCAGGTCGCGGCCGAGCTGATCGGTGCCGAAGGGATGTGCCAGGGACATGCCCTGATTGCGCGCCATGATGTTCACCGTCGAGGCGTCGACATACCACACCAGCGGGCCGATGAAGCACAGGGCGAGGATGATGGCAAAGATCACCATGCCGACAAGCGCCCCGCGATGGGACTTGAACTGATCCCAGACGTCCCACCACTGGCTGCGGGTCGCAAAAGTGAGGTCGGACGTCATGTCAGTCATAGCGGATCCTCGGATCGAGCAGACCATAGAGAACATCGGCAACGAGGCTGAAGAACACCACGAGCGCGGCGAAGATCACCGAAAGCGTCATGACCGTCGGGACGTCCGACGCGTAGATCGACGTGATGAGAAGCTGGCCGATCCCGTTCACGCGAAACAGCTGTTCGGTGATGATCGCTCCGGTGAAGACGGTCGGAAAGCCGAGGGCAATGACCGTGACAACGGGGATCATCGAATTGCGCAGCACATGAACCAGCAGCACGACGCGTTCGGTCATGCCCTTGGCGCGCGCCGTGCGCACATAGTCCTGGCCCAGGTTGTCGAGCACCGATGCGCGCACGAAACGGTTGATCTGGGCCAGATGCATCAGCGACAGCACGAGGACCGGCATCACCATCTGCCGCACCTGCTGCCAGAAGCTCGGCCAATCGCTGACGGTCAGCGTGGTGTCGTAGACCGTCGGGAACCAGCCCAGCCAGATCGAGAACACCAGGATCAGCACCGGCCCGGTGAAGAATGAGGGCAAGGAGAAGCCGATCATCGAGATGAGGACGCTGAACTGGTCGAACCAGCCGTACTGGCGGGACGCCGCGTAGATGCCGATCGGCAGCGCCAGCGCGATGCCGACCAGGTAAGAGAGCCCGACCACCCACAGGGTTTGCGGCAACCGCTGCGTGATCAGATCGGCGACCGGAGAACGGGTCTGGAAGGAAATCAGACGCGGTCCGTCGATCGCCAGCCCCTCAAGGCCGGTCGCCGCGGCCAGCATGTGGCTGGGCTCGACGATCACGAACAGATAGAGCCACCGGCCGAAGCGGATGTACCAGGGCTCGCCGAGCCCGAGCGCAGCCCGGAGATTTTCGCGAACCTCCTCGGGAATGCTCAACGGCAGCTCGGACATGGGGTCGCCCGGCGACAGCTCGAGCAACAGGAAGATCGCCAGGGCGATGAACAGCAGGGTGGGCACCATCAGAAGAAGACGGCGCAAAGTAAACGTCAACATGTCAGTTTTTCCTGCGATGAAGGCCGGCCGGGGTCATGCGATGTCCCGGCCGGCGCTCCCCGATCAGTTGCTCCGTCGCCAGTCGGCGATGTTCCAGAGTTCCGATCCCCAGGAGTTCGGTTTGACTCCTTCAAGGGAATTCGCGCGCGCCGACACCTGACCGCGGTGGATGAGCGGGACCCCGACGTAGGCCTGAACGATGATGTCGTTCAGTTTCTTGAAGATCTCCTGACGTTCGCGCGGGGACCCGGTCTGGCGCAGGCTGGCGAGCAGCGCGTCGTATTCACCGT
>JBFXGQ010000392.1:0-4937 GCA_050177915.1 Pseudodonghicola sp.
TAGCCGATCATCGGCATCCGGTCGGCGGCCAGCATCCCCAGCACACGGCGGCGCGCGGCGGTGGCGGCCTCCTTGTCCATGTCGAAGCTCACCTGCCACTCCGGATGGGCGAAGCACCAGACATAGTGGTTGGCCAGATCGGCGGTCAGTACCAGCTGCCGGTTCTGGCTCTCCAGCATATAGGACATATGCCCGGGCGTATGGCCGAAGGTGGCCATGGCGGTGATGCCCGGCGCCACCTCGATACCGTCCTCGACAAAGCTCATCTTCTCGGCCAGCGGCGTGACGTTCTTCGCCACCAGCGCGCCGACGCCCTTGCTGCGGTCGGCCTTGGACCAGAAGTCGTATTCCATCCGGCCGGTGACATAGCGCGCATTGGCGAAGGTCGGCGCGCCGTCGGTCATCAGCCCGCCGATATGGTCGGGGTGCATATGGGTGATCACCACCAGGTCGATCTGGTCCGGGGTGACCCCGGCCTCGGCCAGTGCGGTGGCGATACCGCCCTGACCCAGACCGGTGTCGAACAGCACCTTCTGCCCGCCGACCTCGACCAGCGTCGGGGTGAAGTAGAATTGCGCCATATCGGTGGGGATGAAGTTCTCGGCGGAGACCTGGGCGAAATCCTCGTCCGAGGCGCCGCCGCCGAAGATCGCCTGCGGGTTCTCGCGCGCGGCGCTGCCGTCGAGCAGCGTGGTCACCGACATCTCGCCCAGCTTGAAGCCGCGGGCGCGCGGCAGGGCGGGGCCCGCGGGGCTGGCCGCGGCGGTCTGCGCGGCGGCGCGGCCGGTCGCGGCGGCGGTCAGGGGCAATGCGGCGGCACCGGCCAGGGCGGCGCGCCGGGTCAGGCTGATCGTCATGGTCTTACTCCTCGCTTGAATGCTGCGGAACAAGCTAGCGCGGGCGGTGTCCCGGTCGAGAGGGTTTCAGACGATGCGCGGCCCCAGCTCCGAGGGATCGGCGTCGGTATGCCAGAAGTCCACTGCGCCCGCGGGACAGGCGGCGACGGCACGGTCGAAGGCCGCGGGCAGCACCGCGCGGCGCAGGGTCCAGGCGGTGGCCTCGATGGCGTTGTCGGGGGTCAGGTTGTGGTGCGGCCTGAGCGCCTTGGCCTCGTCGGTCATCTCGGCCCGGCTGCCGAAGGGCAGTTGCGGCTGCGAGATGTCCCAATCCTCGACAAGGATCGCGCGCGGCACGCAGGGCAGCATCGAGGCGAAGATCAGCCCCTGCTGCACCGACACCCGGCGGCGGAACACGTAGAGCACCCCCTGCAGCGCGGTATAGGCCGAATTGTCCGAGATCAGCCCCATCCGGTCCTTGGCATCGTCCAGCATGGCGCGCCATTCGCGGCTGGCCTGGCGATAGGTGTGCGGCATCGGCATGGCGGTGTCTCCCTCAGCGTATGGCCGGACGGCGGGCCGAACTGGACAAATCCATACCTCTGTGACAAATGGCCGACAACAGGAGAGCCCCAATGACCACCACCCGTTTCGCCCCGTCGCCCACCGGCTACATCCACGTCGGCAACCTGCGCACCGCCCTGATGAACTACATGATCGCCCGCAAGGCCGGCGGTACCTTCATCCTGCGCATCGACGACACTGACCAGGAACGGTCGAAACAGGAATATATCGACGGCATCCAGGAGGATCTGGAGTGGCTCGGCATCGGCTGGGACCGGATGGAATATCAGTCCAAACGGCTCGACCGCTATCACGAGGCGGCCGACAAGCTGCGCGAGATGGGCCGCTTCTATGAGGCGTTCGAGACGCCGACCGAACTGGACCTGAAGCGCAAGAAGCAGCTGAACATGGGCAAGCCGCCGGTCTATGACCGCGCCGCGCTGGCGCTGTCGGAGGCCGAGAAGGACAAGCTGCGCGCCGAGCGTGGCAATGGCGTCTGGCGCTTCAAGCTGGACCAGCAGCGCATCGACTGGGAGGACGGCATCCTCGGTTCGATCTCGATCGACGCGGCTTCGGTGTCGGACCCGGTGCTGATCCGCGGCGACGGCCAGATCCTCTATACGCTGGCCTCGGTGGTCGACGACATGGAGATGGGCGTCACCAATATCGTCCGCGGTGCCGACCATGTGACCAATACCGCGACCCAGATCCAGATCATCGAGGCGCTGGGCGGTACCGCCCCGGCCTTTGCCCACCATTCGCTGCTGACCGGCCCGCAGGGCGAGGCGCTGTCGAAACGTCTTGGCACGCTCAGCTTGCGCGACCTGCGGGCGCAGGGGGTCAAGCCGATGGCGCTGCTCAGCCTGATGGCGCGGCTGGGCTCGTCCGACCCGGTGGAGCTGCGCAGCTCGATGGAGGAGCTGATCGAGGGCTTCGACATCACCCATTTCGGCGCCGCGCCGACCAAATTCGACGTCAACGACCTGTTTCCGCTGACCGCACGGCACCTGCAATCGCTGCCGCTCGAGGCGGTGCGCGCGGAGGTCGACGCGCTGGGCGTGCCGGCCGATCTGGCCGAGCCGTTCTGGCTGATGGCGCGGGAGAACATCACCACGCTGCACGATCTGGACGGCTGGTGGACGCTGTGCCGCGACGGGGCGGAGCCGATGGTCGCCGACGAGGACAAGAACTTCATCGCCCAGGCGATGACGCTGTTGCCCGAGCGGCCCTTCGACGCCGAGACCTGGGGCAAATGGACCGCCGCGGTGAAGGAAGCCACGGGCCGCAAGGGCAAGGGCCTGTTCATGCCGCTGCGCAAGGCGCTGACCGGCATGGACCACGGGCCCGAGATGGCCACCCTGTTGCCGCTGCTGCAGGTGGTCCGCGCCAAGGGCTAAGCCGCGATGACCGTCGCGCCGATCCGGGCGAGGCGGTCGTCGACAAAGCGGCTCTCCGCGGTGCTGAGCTGCTGGTTGCGAGGATAGCGGGGCGCCGCCCGGTCGTTCAGGATCGGCGCCTCCCATCCATCGGTGGTGGCGAAGAACCGCTCGGCCCCGTCGGGGCCGAATTCGCGCAGATAGCCCTGCACCACCACATCCAGATAGCTCATCAGGATCGGATAGCGGGCGCTCGGGTGGCGGTGGCGGTGCTCGGGCACGGAATAGACCGCGATCTCGATCTCATGGGCGACCGGATGGGTCACCGCCTCGGTCGCCGGCACCCGGTCATAGGCCCATTCGCGCTGGTCCAGCGCCGCCCAGTCGCCACCCGGCACATGGGCGATCATCCCCTCGATTTCGGTTTCCGGGTCGGGCAGGACGGTCAGAAAGGCGACCTCGCGCAGGTCGGTGTGCCGCCAGGCCCGTCGCCAGCCCTTCAGCCGGGCGGGGCGCGGATCGGCGAAATCGTGGGTGGCGGAATTCACCAGGCTGCCGTAACCGAAGAAATAGGGATCTGCCATCTGCGCGGCTCCGGTTGCTGCAAAACGACGATTGATGTATGTCAAACCGTTTTTTTGTGAAAGGTGCCATAAACGGTCAAACCAGCCAAGCGGCCGCTCAGCCATCCGAAAGGTAACCCAGTGCGCATCACGAAACGGACCAACATCGCCATCCGCCTGCTGATGTATTGTGCGGCACATCAGGACCGGCTGGTCACCAAGGCCGAGATCGCGGAAAGCTGCAATGTCTCGGAAAACCATCTGGCGCAGGTGATCAACCAGCTGAGCCAGCTGGAGTATCTCAACACCCAGCGCGGCCGCAACGGTGGCATGAGCCTGGCGCGCCCGGCCGAGACCATCCGCATCGGCGAGGTGTTCCGCCTGCTCGAGGGCGGGTTGCCGCTGGCCGAATGTTTCGCCGACGCCGACAACACCTGTCCGCTGGTGGCGGCCTGCCGGCTGCGGCTGGCGCTGATGGATGCGGCGCAGGCCTTCTACGCCTCGCTGGACGAGGTGACGCTGGACGCGCTGATCTGCGACAACCTCGACCTGATGAAGCTGCTGCAGCCGGTGACCTGCGGGCGCTGAGCCGCCTGCCTGTTACTCGCGCCCGCGCAGCACCTGCGCCGGGCGCGCCGCCAGCGGGCGCCAGGCAAAGACCAGCCCGGCGATCAGCGTGGCCAGGATGCCGCCCAGGACGATGGCCAGCGCGGCGGGCCAGATCACCGCGAAATCGGTTTCCAGCACCTGACGGTTGACCGCCCAGGCCCCGATGATGCCGGCGCCGAGCGCCACCAGGCCGGCGGCGCCGCCCAGCAGCGCGCTGCGCAGCGCAAAGCTCAGCAGGATGCGCTGGCGGCTGGCGCCGAGGGTCTTGAGGATCGCCGCCTCATAGGTGCGCGCGCCGACCCCGGCAGCAGCGGCGCCGATCAGCACCAGAAACCCGGTCAGCAGCGAGATCCCGGCGCCCCAGGAGGTGGCTGCGGCGATGCCCGCCAGCATGCCCGACACCCGGTCGATGGCATCGCGCACCCGGATCGCGGTGATATTGGGAAATTGCCCCGCCAGATCGCGCAGGATGGCGGCCTCGGCCTCAGGCCGGGCGTAGACGGTGGCGATGAAGCTGTGCGGAGCGCCCGCCAGCGCGACCGGGTCCATGGTCAGGATGAAGCCCATCCCGGCGGTGGAGAAATCGACCTCGCGAAAGCTGGTGATGGTGGCGGTGATGTCGCGGCCCAGCACGTTGACGGTCATCGTATCGCCCAGCTTCAGCCCCATCTCGACGGCCTCGGCGGCGGCAAAGCTGATCTGCGGCGGGCCGGCGTAATCCTCGGGCCACCAGGTCCCGGCGGTGATGCGGGTGGTCTGGCCGGGCTTGGCGGCGTAGGTCACGCCGCGGTCGCCGCGCAGCACCCAGTGATCGCCCGCCACCTCGCGCGCCGGTTTGCCGTTGATCTGGGTGATCACGCCGCGCAGCATCGGCGCGGTTTCGATGCGCGACACCGCGGGGTCGGTTTCCAGCCGCTGAATGAACCCGGGCATCTGGTCCTTCTGGATGTCGACGAAGAAATAGGACGGCGCCACGTCGGGCAGGTTGC
>JBFXGQ010000393.1:0-4933 GCA_050177915.1 Pseudodonghicola sp.
AAGGCCAACGAGAGCCGGATCGAGAAGCTGATGCGCGAAAGCCTGATGCTGGTCACCGCGCTGGCGCCGACCATCGGTTACGACAACGCCACCAAGGTCGCCAAGACCGCGCATAAGAACGGCACCACGCTGAAGGAAGAGGCCATCGCGCTCGGCTTCGTCGACGCCGAGACCTTCGACAAGGTGGTGCGCCCCGAACAGATGATCGGTCCCAAGGACTGATGGGCAAGCCGGTCAATCTGAACCGGTATCGCAAGGACAAGGCGCGGGCCGAGAAAAAGGCCCGCGCCGATGAAAACGCGGTGAAATTCGGCCGCAGCAGGGCCGACAAGGATCTGGACCGCGCCCGCACCGCCAAGGCCCGCCGCGATCTGGACGGGCACGCGCGCGAGGGCGCGCCTGAAGACGGGCCTGAGGATGGGCCTGAGGACGGGCGCGACGCATGAGCCGGCCGCGCAAGCATTCCCTGACCCTGCGCGGCCACCGCACCTCGGTCTCGCTGGAGGACGAGTTCTGGGCCGCCTTCCGCGAGATCGCCGCCGCCGAGGATCGCGCCCTCAACGATCTGGCCGCCGAGATCGACGCGGCGCGCGGCACCGACACCGGGCTCGCCTCGGCGATCCGGCTCTACGTGCTGCGACGGTTAAGGGCCCGTTAACCGGGTCTTGGCATCCTTTGCCCATGACCAGAACCATCCGCACCCTCCCGCCTGAGCTCTGGATGCAACAGGTGTTCGAAGCGAAATCCGCCCGCCAGGGCGGCGTCGTGCGCCGAAAACTGCGGGATATCGAGATGAACGTCGGGCTCGACCGGTTCTGCGACGAGATCCGCCGACGCGGCTATCACGCGGTGCGCAACGGCACCCAGATCGTGATCTTCTGCAACAACGAACCGATCCGCCTGCTGGTGTGACGCGAGAGTTTTCTGAAAACTCTCGCAGAAACTTTTGTGAAAAGTTTCTGATCACCGCCGGCTGAGCCGCAGCCAGATGCCGTCCTTCGCCCGCACCGTCAGATGCGCCACCGGCACCGGCTCCCGCCCCTCGACCCGCTCCACCCGGAACTGCCGCAGCAGCATCGACAGCAACAGCGGCCCCTCCACCATGGCAAACCCCGCCCCGGTGCAGACCCGCGGCCCGGCCGAGAACGGGATATAGGCCTCGCGCTGGCATTGCTTGCCGTTCTCGGTCTGCCAGCGGGTCGGGTCGAAGCCGTCGGGATTGTCCCACAGCCGTTCGTGGCGGTGCAGATGCCAGGGGCTCAGCACCAGCTGCGCGCCCTTGGGCACCGCGCGGTCGCGGAACCGCTCGGGGCAGCTGGCCTCGCGCACCATCATCGGCACCGGCGGATAGAGCCTGAGCGCCTCGCGGAACACATCACGGCTGAGCCGCAGCTTCGACACCGCACCGAACTCCGGTGTCAGCGCCGCCGCCTCCGCCGCCAGCCGGTCCTGCCAGTCGGGATAGAGCGCCATCAGATAGAGCGTCCAGGCCAGCGCCGAGGCGCTGGTCTCATGCCCCGCCAGAAAGAAGATCGCCACCTGATCGACCATCTCCTCGGTATCGAAGCCCTGCCCGGTCACCGGATCGCGGGTGGTCATGATCTTGGTCGCCAGATCGTCGGGCGCCGCGCCCCGCCCAATCGCCGCCATCCGCTCCGCCGTCAACCGGCGGATCAGCCCGCGGATGATCCTGGCATTGGCACGGGTCCCCTTGGGGTAGAAGCGCGGCAGCCAGGAGGGCAGCGGCAGAAAGGCCGCCAGGTTCAGGATCGGCTGCGCCCGCTGATAGGCGCGGAACCGGCTGAACACCTCGGCCGCCACCTGATGCTCGATGGGGATCGAGAACAGCGTGCGAAAGATCACATCGGCGGCCGCGTGGCTGGTCACCTCCTCGATCTCGATGGGATCGCCGCCGGCCTGCGCCACCTGGCGCTCCAGTCGCGCCACGGCGGCCTCACCGGCCGCCCACATCGCCGGGAAGGTGTCCTTCAGCCGGCCGCCCTCGAACGCCGGGTCGATGATCCGCCGCTGCCGCTTCCAGACCGCGCCATTGGTCAGGAACACCGACTGGCCCAGCAGCGGCTTCAGCCCCTCGCCGATCCGCCCGGACTTGGGGAAATCGTCGGGCCGGTCCTTCAGCACCAACTTCACCAGATCGGGCTGGTTCAGCAGGAAGGAGCGGAAGAAGGCCGTGCGGAACTCCGCCATCCAGGCGCGATAGAGCCGCGCCGGCTGGGCCGACAGGATATCGGCCCTGAACAGCCGCAGATAGCGCCGCAGCGACACCTTGTCGGGCCGCGCCGGCGGTTTCGGCGGCAGCGGCGGGCTCATGCGGTCACCGAGGTATATTTCGACACCGATGTCTCGATCCGCGATTTCGACGCCACCCGGTCGCGGTAGCGTTCCGCCAGGGTCAACGGCCCGGCGGTGATGCGGAAGTAATCGTAATCGCCAGGGCGGTCGAAGGCGCAGAGATACTGGAAATGCAGCCGGAAGAAGCGCCAGCGCAGCTCGGCCCACCGCGCGGGGCTCAGCGTCTGGGTGAAGGCGGCCGAGACCACCAGTGGCCCGCGCTTGTCCCCGGGCGCCACCCCGCTCACCGCCACCGGATCGCAGAGCGCGAAGGCGCAGCCGTCGCCGGGGGCGGAGACATCGACCCAGGTCACCTCGTCGCGGGCCGAGAGATAGGCCAGATCGGCCCTGAGCCGCCAGGCGCCCGGCAGGAAGGAGACCATCGGCACCACCTGCCCCAGGGTCAGGGACCCCAGCGCCGGGCCATCCGCCGGCACCCGGCCCGCCCGGATCAGATCGGCCAGCACCGACACACCCAGATGCGCACCCGACGAATGGCCGACCACCAGCACCTCGTCCGGATCGTCGGCCAGCGCGGCTGCGATGCGGTCGCCGAACTCCGCCATCCGCGCCTCCAGCTCGGGCGGGTTGGCGCCGCGATAGCGGGCGGAATAGGCGTAGTCATGCATCAGGTAATAGGCGAAGAACTTGCCGTCGCGCGCCTTGAACCAGCGCAGCAGCCAGACCGCCGCCACCGCCCCCAGCGCCCAGCCCAGCAGGTGCAGCGGCAGCGCCAGCGACGGTGCGAACGCCGTCCCCAGCCGCCCAGCCGCCCAGCCCAGGCCCCAGACCAGCGCCACCGCCAGCAGCAGCTGCGCCAGCAGCATCCCCACCGGATAGAGCGCCGCGATCACCGGCCCCTTGCGCAGCCGCATCAGCCGCCCCAGCGCGCCACTGGCGATATAGACCCAAGCCGTCTGCGCCAGTTGCAGATAGGTGGCGGGGATCGACGTCGACATGCTGTCGCGCACGATGTCGGACCAGACCAGCACCTCGACATCGGCCTCGACCTCGGCACCGTCGATCCGGGCGCTGACATGCCAGCCGTAGGGGCCCTGGGTGGTCTTGGGCTTCAGGGCGATCTCATAGCCCGAGATCGCCGCCTGATCGCCGCCCTCCCTGCGGTAGAGCTCGCGGTAGCGGCGGGGATGAATCGGATCGTAGCCGGGGATGTAGAACACCCGCCTGCGGCGCACCCGCCGCGCGCCCGACCCCGCCTCGCCGACCTGCTCGCTCGTCATCTCGCCCTCTTGCCTCGGGGCGGATGTTAACCGCGTTTTGCGGCGAGAGTAAGGCCTCAGCCCAGCGTGGCGAGACCGGGGAAACTCTCCAGCAGCCAGTAGGAGAAGGAGGAGAAGCCGCCGGTCAGCATCAAGAGCCCGATGGTCCACAGCAGCAGCCCCATGATCCGCTCGATCCGCTCCATATGCCGCTTCATCCAGCGCATCAGACCGCCGAGCCGCGGCAGGAAGCCCGCCACCAGCAGGAAGGGGATCCCCAGCCCCAGCGCGTAGATGGCCAGCAGCAGCGTGCCGCGCGCCACCGAACCCTCGGAGGCCGCCAGCGACAGGATCGCGCCCAGCTGCGGCCCGATGCAGGGCGTCCAGCCGAAGGCGAAGGCAAGGCCCAGCACATAGGCCCCCAGCGCGCTGCCGCCACGGTCGCCGACGTCGATCCGCGCCTCGCGGTCGAGAAAGCCGATCCGGTAGATGCCGAGGAAATGCGCCCCGAAGACCATCACCAAGAGGCCCGCCACCACGTTGAAGGTGGACTGATATTGCAGGAACACCGCGCCGATGGCCGAGGCGGTGAAGCCCAGGAACAGGAACACCGTCGACAGCCCCAGCACGAAGAACAGCGCCGGCAGCAACGCCTTGTTGCGCGCCGCCCGCCCCTCGCTGAGGTCGGTGACCGAGACGCCGCTCATATAGGCCAGATAGGGTGGCACGATGGGAAGCACGCAGGGCGACAGAAAGCTGACGACGCCGGCCAGCAGCGCCACGACCATGGCGGGCAGAAGCCCCGCGTCGATGATATCGATTCCGAACATGCTCCCCACATAGGCGATCGCCGCGCCCGGGTCACGGGGCCAGACGGTCACATCCCTGTGGACAGGGAAAAACATCCGGCCTATCCGGGGCGCATGACAGATGCCGCCCCCCAGATCGACGAGACCGAGATTGCCGAGACGGTGGATGCCATCGGCCTGCTCTGCCCGCTGCCGGTGCTGCGGGCGCGCAAGCGGCTGCTGGCGCTGCCGCCGGGCGCGGTGCTGCGGCTGCTGGCCGACGATCCGGCGGCGGTGATCGACGTGCCGCATTTCTGCACCCAGTCGGGCCATGTCTTTCTGGGCGACTGCGACGCCGGCGGCCATCGCGCCTATCTGATCCGCCGCAGCTGAGGCCAAGGCGGCGGGCGCCGGCGCGTACCGCTGTCGGTGCCGGGGCTCTGCCCCGTCGCCCGTGCCGGGCGACTCCCCGGGATATTTTGGGCCAGAAAAAGACCCGGGCTGGAGGCGAATCGACCGGATCGGGCGGCGCGCGCCCGTAAAAGAAAGGCCCCGGACCAGCGGTCCGGGGCC
>JBFXGQ010000394.1:0-4932 GCA_050177915.1 Pseudodonghicola sp.
GCCGCCGATCCCGCCCTGCCCCATCCGGCGCAGCATGAAGATCCAGACCCCGAAGAACAGCGCCGTCGGCGCCACCCAGGACAGCAGCTCGGACAGAAAATTGCTCTGCACCTCGCCGCTCACCACCACGCCCTGCGCCTGCAATTCCTTGGCAAGGCCTGGCTCGACCCGGGTGGTGATGAACATCGGCTTGCCGTCCCCGGGCGACTTGTACTTGCCCTGGATGTATTGGTCCGAAACCGCGACCTCGGCGATCTTGCCCGCCTGCAGCTCGGTCTCGAACTGGCTGTAGGGGATCTGCTCGATCTGGGTGCTGCCGGCGTAGAAATACTGAAAGGCCGTCAGGAGGGCGAAGGCGGCCACCCAGTACCAGACGTGGAATTGAGTCGTCTTGTTCATGCCCGGTCTCCGTTTCGGTTCGCGCCATGCTATCCCCGTTGCCGCGTTCCCCGCCAGAGTGCAGGTGCCGAATCTGGGCCCCGATCAGGGGGTTGTGCGGAAAAGAGGCGCGGTTTTCCCGCCCTCCTTACTGCAACCTTTCCGATCCTTGCCGGCCCCCGCCCGGCACGCCCGGCTTTTGCCATGGGCGCTGACGGGCCCGGCGTCCGGCTGACGGCGACGCGCCGTGGCGCCGCAGCGCGGCCCTTGACATCGGCCTGCCCGCGAATGTAACGATTGGTCCACAATGAACTGATCGTTACAGGATTCATCATGCTCAGATTCTTCGCCCCCATCCTGCCCGCGCCGCGCCCGAGGACGGTCCTGCTTGCCGGCGCGGGCGGCTTTCTGGCGATCGCCCTGCTGGCGCTCTTGACCAACCAGCTTGCCGTGTCGCTGCTGATCGCGCCGTTCGGCGCCAGCTGCGTGCTGCTGTTCGCCGCGCCCGCCGCCCCGCTGTCGCAGCCGGTCAACGTGATCGGCGGTCATTTCGTGGCAACCCTGACCGGGCTGCTGATGCACGCCTGGCTGCCGCCGACATGGTGGGGCATGGCGCTTGCGGTGGGGGGCGCGATCGCGCTGATGGTCGCGCTGCGCGTCACCCATCCGCCGGCCGGGGCCGATCCCCTCGTCGTCTTCGCCACCGCGCCGGGCTTCGGTTTTCTCTTCATCCCGGTGCTGGCCGGATCGGTGATCCTGGTGGGCGTTGCCCTGCTGTTCCACCGGCTCAACGGCACCGACTATCCGACGGCGGCGCGGTGATGGCGCGCAGCTATCTGGAACGGAGCGATCTCGTGCCGCAGCTTGCCGAGATTTTCCGGCGCTACGGATACGAGGGCGCCAGCATCGGCGTCATCGCGCAGGAGACGGGGGCGGGCCGGAGCAGCCTCTATCACTTCTTTCCCGGCGGCAAGGAAGAGATGGCCGATGCGGTGCTGGCGCAGATTTCCGACTGGTTCGAGGTCCATATCTTCGCGCCTCTGCGGGAGAGGCCGGCGCCGCAGGCGCTGGTCGAGATGGCCGCTGCCGTCGAGACCTATTTCCGCTCCGGCCAGCGCATCTGCCTTGTCGGCGCCTTCGCGCTCGACGACGTGCGCAGCCGCTTTTCCGGGCGGATCGAAAGCTATTTCGCCCGCTGGGGCGCGGCGCTGGCAGAGTGCCTGCAGCGGGCGGGGTGGCCCGAACCCGAGGCCCGGCAGGAAGCCATCAGCATTCTGGCGGCGATTCAGGGCGGCATCGTCCTGACCCGCGCTTCGGGCAATGCAGAGGCGTTCCGGAGTGCTCTTGCAACGGCGCTGGCGCGGGCCGGGCGGGCCGGAACCGACGCAACCGGGGAATGAACAGGGGCCTGCGCGGGGACCCTGCGGAGAGGTCGTCCCCCATGTCCGGCGCCGGTCTTGCCGGCGCGGATCAGCGCGTCAGGCGCAGCCGGGCCAGGCGCAGGATGTCGGCTTGGCTTCTCGCCCCGGTCTTCTGGTAGAGGCTGCGGATCTGCGCCCGGATCGTCTCGCGCGACAGCTCGGCCTGCTGCGAGATCTCGGCCGGTGTGAGCCCTGCCACGATCCCGCGCGCCGCACGCCGCTCGGCCGGCGTCAGCCGGTATTCCAGCGCGAAGACCTCCTCGTCGAACAGCTCGGTCGTGTCCAGACTGTCGATCAGCACGATCAGCGAGATCCCCTGAAACAGCAGCGAGATCCCCTCGCGCGTCAGCCGGACCAGGGTCAGACGCACACCCGGCAGGGCCAGCGTCACCATGTCCGGCCCGCGATAGGCGGGTGACAGCATCGCCTTGATGCCGGTCTCGACACCGCCATCACGCATCACCAGGCGCTGCCGCTGCGCCCGGAACGGCGCCTGCTGCTGCCGCAGGAAGGCCTCGGCCCTGACATTCATCGTCTGGATGGCGCAATCGCGGCCGAGGACGATCCACCCCGAGCGCCGAGCTTCCCATCAGACGGGCCTCGAGGCTGTCCGGTGTGACAGCGCCCTGGCGCTGGTAGAATTGCGCGGCCCGGTGCAGATGCGGCGCCAGATCCGTCAGCCTCCGGGTCATCTCCCGGCGGATCAGGTCGTCGTTGCGTTCGCTCATCAGCGTCAGGCTGAAGTTCCAGGCCCCTTCGGCCCCCAGCTTGATGCCGGCCGAAGACTGGATCCCGTTCGGCCGCAGCCAGTCGTTGAAGATCTCGCTTGCGCGCAGCTGGTCGGTGGGCACCAGCTCGGCATCGGCATAGCCGAGGCTGTCCTTGCGCAGCGCCAGCGATTGCTGCAGCAGGTTGACGGTGCAGAAATGGGCGCCGTAAGCGTCCATCGCCGGGATGTCGAACCCTGCCTGCAGCGCCACGCCGCTTTCGTCCGGGCGCTGCGTGTTGAACATCTGCATCGCCGCCTTGCCGGAGGGGATGCCACAGATCAGTTCATCGAGGAAGCACTGCCAGTCCTGCTCCCCCAGCATCGCGGCATAGATGAGGTCGATCAGCTCTGCCTGCCGTTCCCTGTCCTGTCGGTCGTTGCTGAATCGCGCTCTGTTCACGACAGTCCTAGAGGTTGTCTGCGTCGAGAGGCAGGTTGTAGAGCGTCTGACCGGCAAGCTCCATCGAGCCGCGCAGGGCTCTCGTGTAAACCGCGCAGCTTAGGCGGTTTGTTGCCATTTTGGAGCTCAGCTCAACCAGTTCGGCCTGACGGGTGTAGAATTCCTCCTCGTTGTCGAGCAGATCCGAGATCGAGCGCTTGCCGAGGTCGAAATACTGGCTGCGGTAGAGCTCGCGCGTTTTCGCCAGCAGCTCGATCTGCCGTTTCAGCATCTCCTGCCGGCGCGCCCCGGCGGTGATGTTGCGCAACGCCTTGCGCGAGGACAGGCTGGCGTCGCGCTCGGCGGAATCGAGGGCCGCCTCGGCCGCGTCGCGGGCATTGCGCGCGACCGAGGCCCTGGCGGTCAGCGCGCCGCCTTCGAGAAGGTCCGAACTCACGCCGAGATTGAGCCCGAACCCGGTCGAGGTGTCGCCCGTGCCCAGCCGGGCCAGCGGCGACACGGTGATCTTCGGCACCCGCGCCTTCTGCGCCTGTTCGAGGTCGATCTCGGCCTTGGCCATCTTCAGCCGGGCGATGCGCATCTTGTCGGTCTCGCCGCGCAGCGCACAGCCGCCGCGGAACTCGGGCACCGCACCGCCGGCGGACTGGCCGCTGCGCCGCTCGAGCTGCTCGCGCGCATCGGCCAGCGCGAGCTCTGCGTCCTGCACCAGGAAGGCCGCGTTCTGGACCCGTTTTTGCGTCTCGAGCAGGTCCGGCGCGGTCGTGGCGCCGATCTCGACCCGCTCGGAGACGAGCTTCTGCAACTCGGTCATCGCGGCGAGCTGCCTCTTGTAGACCGCCAGCGCCTCGGTGTTCATCCGCACCGCGTCATAGGCCTCGAGCAGCTCGATCGCCGCGTCGTCCACTGCCTTCTGGAAGGTGATGTAGTTGATCTGCAGATCCATGTCGGCCGAGGTGACGGCGCGCTTGGTCTTGCCGAAATCCATCAGCAGCTGCGACACGTTCATCCGCACCGCCGGGTCGCCGTCGCCGGCCGAGCCCGTGCCGCCGCCCACCGTCATGCCGAGCGCCGGAAAGAGCGCGCCGCGCTGGACCCGGACCTGATCGGCACTTGCGGCGACGGAACTGGCCGCCGCGCGCACGTCGGGGTGCAGCAGCAGACCGTTGCGCACCACGTCTTTTGCCGCCCGCCCCTGTGCAGGGGCGAGCGGCGGCATGTCCTTCGCACGGGCGATGAGCGCGGCCTCGGTGCCGTCGGGCGCGGGCAGGCTGCAGCCCGCCAGCGCCAGCAGGCAGGAGCCCAGAATCGCGGTACCGCGCAGGCCCGCTTCAGCGAAGAGTTTCATCGAGCCTCAGTTCTTCCGGCCGACCACGATGTCGGCGCATTGCGGCCGGCGCCAGGCGGTGCCGGAGACCTTCTGCTCGGTGTCGAAATAGACGCGGTACTGGCACACCAGCGTGCTGCGCCGGTCATTGGCGGGCAGGCGGATGTCGAAGTCCCACGACCCGTCCTGATTGGCCGAGACCGGCTTGCCGGCATAGCGCACGAGCGCCGCCTTGTCCTGGCCGAGCGCCACCTCGCGCATCTGCTGCGCGCTGCGCGCGGTACCGAGGCGGACGTATTTCTCGTCCATCTCGGCATAGTTGCGTTCGACGTTCGAGAAACCCGCATCGGGGGCGACCACGTTCAGACCCGAGATCGCCTCGGCCCCGGCGGGCAGCGCGAGGCCGATCAGGGCCACGGCAAGGAACTGGCGGCAGGCAAAAGAGACTCTGTTCATTTCAATGTCCTCTTGTGGATCGGGCAGACAGCGCCCGGCATCGTTACTGGGGGTTACAGTCAGGGTCGTCATCGTTCGCGCAGCGCTTCGCGGGCGCGGGTGAAGGGGTTGAGTAGATATTGCCAGACGGTCTTCTCGCCGGTGCGGATATCGACCGTGGCGATCATCCCGGGCACGATCGGGA
>JBFXGQ010000395.1:0-4931 GCA_050177915.1 Pseudodonghicola sp.
CCTGAGACTTCCTCGGCATCTTCGTCGCCGCCGCCTTCATCGCCCAGCCCGGCTTTCCCGGTCAGCGCAAGATCCCGCTCTCTGACATCGCCGCGGCGGTGCAGGCGCAGGGGGTCTGCCAGTGGCTGTCGACCCATGCCTGGGATATCGTCGAGGCCGGCTGGTACACACTGCCCGGCGGCATCTTCCTGAGGCTGCTGATGCTGGAGATGGGACGCCGGTCGGGCGGGCTGCCGTTTCTTCTGGTGGTGCTGGTGCTGGGCCTCTACCCGATCTTCGCCGACCGGCTGCCCGGCCTGCTGATGGGCATCCCCTACGATTTCGACCGGATGATCGAGGCGCATGTCTTCCGCACCGAGGGCATGATGGGCATCACCACCAAGATCGTTGCCGAAATCATCCTCGGCTTCCTGGTCTTCGCCGGGGTGCTGATCGCCACCGGCGCCGGAGAGTTCTTCATCGACCTCGCCAATGCCGGGTTCGGCAAGTACCGCGGCGGCCCGGCCAAGGTGTCGATCGTCGCCTCGGCCTTCTTCGGCTCGCTCTCGGGCTCGGTATTCTCGAACATCGCCGGCACCGGCTCGATCACCATCCCGACGATGAAAAAGGTGGGCTACCCGCCGCATTACGCCGGCGCGATCGAGGCCTGCGCCTCGACCGGCGGGGTGGTGATGCCGCCGGTCATGGGCGCCATCGCCTTCGTCATGGCGATCACCATCGGCGTCGACTACGCCACCGTGATGGTCGCCGCGATCCTGCCGTCGCTGCTGTTCTACTTCGGCCTGCTGCTGCAGGTCGACGCCTTTGCCGCCCGCAAGGGGCTGGTCGGGCTGACCGCCGACAAGCTGCCCTCGGCCCGCAAGGTGATCCTGAACGGCTGGCCGTTCCTGTCGGTGCTGGTGTTCCTGGTCTGGGGGCTGCTCTACATGCGGTGGGAATATTACGCGCCCTGGTACGCCTGCGTGATGATGCTGGCGCTCAGCTTCCTGCGGCGCGACACCTGGATGACGCCGCTGCGCCTGTTCGAGACGCTGCGCCAGATCGGCGTGCTGGTGACCCAGACCGCCGCCATCATCCTGCCCATCGCCTTCGTGGTCAGCGCCCTGACCATCACCGGGGTGACCGGATCGGTGACCTCGGGTCTCGTCGCGCTCGGCGGCGACAACGTCTATCTGATCATCGCGCTCGGTATCCTGGCCTGCTTCGTCATGGGCATGGCGGGGCTGGCCATCGTCGCCTATATCTTCCTCGCCGTGACGCTGGCCCCGGCGATCATCGAGATCGGCGGGCTGAACGAGATCGCGGTGCATTTCTTCATCATCTACTACGCCATGCTGTCGGTCATCACGCCACCGGTCGGCGCCGCCGCCTTCCTGGCCGCGACCATCGCCGGGGCGAAGCCGATGCAGACCTCCTTCACCGCGATGCGGCTGGGGGTGGTGATCTACTTCGTGCCGCTGTTCTTCCTGTTCCAGCCGGCGCTGGTGCTGCAGGGCGATCTGACGCCGCTGATCTATGTGCTGCCCTCGATCGTGATCGGCATCGTACTGCTCTCCGGCGGGCTCGAAGGCTATCTGCTGGGGATCGGACTGGTGCGGCCGGTGCTGCGGCTGCCGCTGGCGGCGGCGGGCTTCGCCTTCAGCTTTCCCGGGCTGATGACCACGCTGATCGCCGGCGCGGTCTCGGCGCTGCTTGCGCTGGTCATCTGGCTGGACAACCGCAGGAGCGCAGCGGTGCTGGCGGAATAGACGCCGCCCGGAGGACGGCGAAAAAGACACGGGCCAGAGGCGGTGACGCCTCTGGCCCTTCTGCGTTCCGGCGCGTGCGGTGCGGCGCGTGCGGGCCGCGCGGCGGCCTCAGCCGGCGCCGCGCAGGCTGGTCGGCTGCAGCGAGATCACGCCACTGTCCAGCAACGCCCCGTAGGTCGCCGCATCGGCGCCGAGCAGCCCGGTCATTACCGCCTGCGTGTCGCCGCCCAGAAACGGCGCGACCCCGCGCAGCGGTATCCGCGCCCCGTCCATGGTCAGCGCCAGCCCGATCTGCCGCTGCGCCCCCACATGCGGCCGGCTGGTGTCGTGGAGAAAGCCGCGCGCCAGGTGATGATCCCAGTCGAGCGCCGCCTCGGGCGTCAGCACCGGCGCCGCCATCACCCCCTGCGCCTGCAGCGTCTCGGCGGCCCCGGCGGCCGGGCGACCGCGCGACCAGGCCGCCAGCGCCGCCTCGATCTCCTCCTCGCGCGCCCGCCGGGCCGCCACCCTGTCCAGCGTGCCGTCGCACCACTCAGGCCGGCCGATGGTGCGCGCCAGCGCGTGCCAGGCCGTCACATCGCCGACCGCGACGGCCAGCCAGTCGCGGTCGCCGTCGCCCGGGAACACCCCGTGCGGGACCAGCGTGACATGCCGGTTGCCGATCCGCGGCGGCTCCGCCCCGGTCGCCCAGCGGGTCAGCATCGCCGGCCCGGCGAAGGGCAGCAGCGTCTCGATATGGCTGAGGTTCAGCCATTGCCCGCGCCCGCTCCGCTGCCGGTGATAGAGCGCCGCCAGCATCGCCCCCGCCCCGTAGAGCCCGCCGATCGGATCGCCATAGGCGACATGGCCCATCACCGGCGGCTCGCCGTCCTGCCCGCGGAACGACGGCAGCCCGGCGCCCTGTTCCAGCGTCGAGCCGTAGGCGCGCGTGTCCGACAGCGCATTGCCGGAACCGAAGGCCGACATCGACACCATGACCAGATCGTCGCGCCCGGCGCTCAGCTCCTCCCAGCCCATGCCCAGCTTCTGCATCACCCCGGCGGCGTGGTTCTCGATCACCGCGTCGGACCGGGCGACCAGCCGGCGGGCCAGATCCCTGCCCGCCTCGGTGGTCAGATCGAAGCTGACGCTCTTCTTGCCGCGGTTCAGCGCCGAGAACCGGCAGCTTTCCTCGTATTGCCGGCGGGCGATGGCCTCGGGCGTCCATTGCGTCGACCGCCACCAGTCGGGATAGCGACCGGCCTCGATCTTGATGACCTCCGCCCCCAGATCGGCCAGGATCCGCGTCGCCAGCGGCCCGGCCCAGCCCATCGAGAAATCGGCCACCCGCAGCCCGGTCAGCACTGCGGTCGGATCCTCGGCCGCGACGCCCGGGCGCCGCATCGGCCGGTCGCCGTCCGGCGCCGCCACATGCAGCGGCGAGGCCGGCGCGTGCGCCCCCGCGCCCAGACACCTGACCGCACGGATGGCGCCGCGCCCGGTGAACACCGGATGCTCCAGCAGCGCGCCGGCATCCGGCACCTCGATCAGCGGCACCTTGCGCGCGCGCGCCAGCGCCGCCCATTCGGCGGCGGTGCGGCTGGCGAGCCGGGCGTCGAAGATCGGCTCCAGCTCATCGGGCCTGAGCTCGCGCTGGTAGATCGTCGCCAGCTCGGGGTCGCGGCCCAGTTCGGGAATGCCCAGCATGTCGCAGAAGGCCACCCATTGCGCCGGGGTGATGACGGTCAGGCCCAGCCAGCCCTCCTTGCACCTGTGGATGCCGACCGGACAGGTGGGCGAGAACCGGTTGACCCCCATGCGCGGTGCCGGGCGCTTGAGATATTGCGCGTCGGCAGTCTGCAATTCGCCGAGGATCATGCAGGCCTCGAGAATGCTGACCTCCATGTGGCGAGGACCGCCGGGGGCCATCAGACCGGCCAGCGCCGCGACCACGCCGGTGGCGCCCCCGACCATAGCCGATTGCAGATCGCCCAGCTGGCGCGGCGGCCCTTCGACCGGCCCGGTCGGAAAGACCATGCCGCTCAGCGCCTGAACCAACAGGTCGCAGCCCTGCCAGCGGGCCTTCGGGCCGCTGCCGCCGAACCAGGACAGATCGACCGTCACGCGCGCGGGGCGCTCCGGCAGATCCGGCTCCGGCGCCGTCTCGCCCAGGATCAGCACATCCGCCGCCGCCACCGCGCTGGCCAGCGCCTCGGCCGTCAGCGCCGGCTTGCCGTCGTTCAGCCAGGCGTGCAGCAGGCCGCGCGTGCGCGCGTCGCCCGGCACCTCCTCCCGCTCAGCAAACCCGTCGCCGGTGTCGAACCGCGCCACCTGCGCCCCCAGCTCGGCCAGCATCCGGCCGCACCAGGCGCCCCCCGCGCCGCCGCCGATCTCCACCACCGAGACATCGTGCAGCGGTCCCTTGGCTTGTGTCATCTCCAGTCCCCTCCGATCTTCCGCGCCCGCGCCAGAGGGCCGGACCCGCCCGTTCCCGATCGCCGGCCGGCATCGGCAGGGGGCTGCCCGGCGCCGCCGCGGGCGCGCCTCCTCAACCTCGGACGCGGGCGCGAAACGCCGCCCCGTCCCCGCGGCAAAGCGTAAGCTGACATATGTCAGGAAGCAAGATGGCAAAACACCGCCACCCGGCGCAATCGCCGTGCGCGCGCCTTTGCAGGCGTCAGTCGCTGACGGTCAGAGCGGGGGGACGGCGCCCGGCGCGGCCTCGGCCTCGCCGATCAGCGCGCGCACCATCGCCGCCACGCCGGTGGCCACGGTGCGGATGATGGTGTCCTGCTGGACGTCCTTGTTCAGCCAGTCGCGCATCGGCCCGAAGGCGGCCAGAAAGACCAGAAGATTCGCCAGGATCTCCAGCTGCGCGTCGTCGATCTCCCTGCCCGAGCGGCGGCGCAGCTCGTCCGCCACGTCCTTCATGTTGGCAATCTCGCGGGCGTGCATCGCCTTGCGGTCCTCGTCCAGCATGTAGGGAACCGAGCGGTAGACCAGCAGGGTGCCGTTGCGCTTGGTGGTCCAGGTCTCGCGGAAATAGCGGATGAACACCTCTTCCAGCGACAGCGCGCTGTCTTCCAGGATCTCCGGCAGCGACGGCACGTCCAGGCGGAACCAGACCTGATTCATCAGCCGCCGCAGGATATCGTTCTTGTTGGCGATATAGTCGTAGATGCTGGCCTGATTGACACCGGAGCG
>JBFXGQ010000396.1:0-4931 GCA_050177915.1 Pseudodonghicola sp.
CGGCGGCCTGCTGTTCACCGAGGCGGTCGCATCCACCCTGGCTGAGCTGCTCGGCCGCGATGCCGCGCAGGGCGCGGTGCGGCGGGCCTCTGAACAGGTCTACGCCGGTCAATGCGCCAGCCTGCGGGAGGCGCTCGGGCAGGCCCTGAGCGACAGCCCGGAACTGGCCGAGCGGCTGGATCGCGCCTTCGATCTGGGCCCCGCGATCCGCGCCGCCGGCGCCTGGGTCGACCGGGTGGTCGCGCAGACGGAGCCGCTGCACCGGCAGCTGGCACAAACTTCTATTGCCGAGAGAAATTGATGGACAGCTTCGTTTATACCGCGCTGCCGACGCGTGTCGTCTTCGGCTCGGGAACCGTGGACCAGGTTCAGGCTGAACTGGACCGCCTCGGTGTGACGCGGGCTCTGCTGATCACGACCCCCGGCCGGGAAGCCATGGCGCGCGAGATAGCCGAGCGCGCGCCCGCGAACATCGCCGACGTGTTCGCCGGCGCGGCCATGCACACGCCGGTCGGCGTGACCGAGCAGGCGATGGAAAAGAGCGGGGCCTGCGGCGCCGATGGCTACGTGGCCATCGGCGGCGGCTCGGCGATCGGCTTGAGCAAGGCGCTGGCGCTCCGCACCGATCTGCCGCAGCTGGTCGTTCCGACGACCTACGCCGGTTCGGAAATGACGCCCATCCTCGGCGAGACCGACAAGGGCCGCAAGACCACCCAGAAGACGCCCCGGGTGCTGCCCGAAACCGTCATCTACGACGTGGATCTGACGCTGGAGTTTCCGCTGCGGATCGCCACGGTGTCCGGCATGAACGCGATGGCGCACGCCGTCGAGGCGCTGTATGCCGCGGACCGGAACCCGATCGTGTCGATGATGGCGGAGGAGGCCATCCGCCGGATGGCGACGGCGCTGAGCACGCTGATGGACAGCCCGGCGGATCGCCAGGCCCGCAGCGATGCGCTCTACGCCGCCTGTCTGAGCGGCGTCTGCCTCGGCAGCGTGGGTATGGCCTTTCACCACAAGCTTTGCCATACGCTCGGCGGCTCCTACGATCTGCCGCACGCTGAAACCCACGCCGCTCTCTTGCCGCACACCTTTGCCTTCAACGCGCCTGAAGCGCCCGGCGCCGTCGCCCATATCGCGCGCGCCCTCGGCGCGGAAGATCCGGTCCGCGCCCTGTTCGAACTGCAGCATCGCCTCGGGGTTCCCCGCAGCCTCGGCGATCTGGGGCTGCGCGAGTCCGATATCGAGCGCGCCACCGAGCTCGCCCTCGAAAACCCTTACTGGAACCCGCGGCCGCTCGAGTACGAGGCGGTCCGTCAAGTGATCGCGCAGGCATGGCGCGGCGCCGCTCCGGTTTGACCAGTCAGCGCATGCCTCGCCCATCGCCCCAGCAGGAGCCCATCCAATGACCACTCCGGAATCGGCCATCCCAGCCTGCCTGGGCCCGCAGCCGCAACTCGAGGCCTTGACCTGGCAGCTGCCGAAAGGGAGCTGGGACACGCATTTTCATGTCTTCGGCCCGACCAGTCGTTTCCCTTACGTCGAGAAGCGCAAGTACACGCCGCCGGACTCGACCTACGAGGACTACTGCGCCCTGATGCAGCGCACGGGCATAGAGCGCGCCGTCTGCGTACATCCCAATGTCCACGGGCCCGACAACTCGGTGACGCTCGACTCCATCCGCCGCTCCGAAGGGCGGATCATCGGGATCATAAAGCTGGACGCCGATCCCGGATTGGACCGGCTGCGCCAGTTGGACGCCGGCGGAATCCGCGGCGTCCGCTTCGCGTTTCATCCGCAGCACGGTGGCGAGTTCGACGATGCCCTCTTTCAGCGCGTCGCCGACTACGCCGACGTGCTGGGCTGGTGCATCGACATCCATGCGTCGCCTGAAGACCTTCTGAGACTGTCGCCGCGGCTTCTGGACGTACCCGTTCCGGTCATCATCGACCACATGGGGCGCATCGACCCGTCCGCCGGGCTGGCGCAGGAGCCCTTCAAGGGGCTGCTCGAGCTGGCCGCCGCGCCGAACATCTGGATCAAGCTTACAGGGGCAGACCGGTTGACCCGGCAGGGCGCGCCTTATGACGACGTGCTGCCCTTCGCACGGGCGCTGGTCAAGGCCGCGCCCGATCGCGTGCTCTGGGGTACGGACTGGCCCCACTCGGGCTATTTCGATCCGGCGAAGATGCCGAACGACGGCGCTCTGGTGAACTTCCTGGGGCGGGTCGCCCCGGATGAAGCAGCGAGGCGCGCGATTCTGGTGGACAACCCGAACCGGCTCTTCGCCGGTAAGGAATAAAAAGGCGGCGGTTATTCCAGATGGCCCGGCGAGCATGATGGATCCGAACCCGAAGACGCTTCACACCGTCTCGAAGGCGCTTGCCGTGCTGCGCAGTTTCACGCCGGAGCGCAAGCTGATCGGCGTGCGCGAGATCGGCCGCGAGCTCGGTATCAACAGCGCCACCGCGCAGAAGATCTTCGCGACCCTGGGCGCCTACGGTTTCGTCGAGCAGGACGCGGTCACCAAGAAATATCGGCTCGGGCTCGGTCTGGTCGAGCTCGCCGGGACCAAGCTCTCGCAGCTTGATCTGATGTCGGTCGCCCCGCCTTTCATCAACCAGCTGATGCACGAGAGCGGGGAGACGGTCAACCTGGCCGTGCTCTACGGCCGCCAGGCCCTGTATCTTGCGAAAGTCGAGAGCAGCCAGCCCATACGCGTGGCCGCGCGAATCGGCGGCCACGCGCCGCTGCACTGCTCCGCGCACGGCAAGGCGCTGCTCGCCTTCGCGCCGCCCGGCCTGGTCGAGGAGGTTCTGTCCTCGCCGCTGGAGCGTTTCACCTGCGCCACCGGGACGGATCCCGAGGCGCTGGCCCGCGAACTGGAGAAAATCCGTCAGGACGGCTACGCGCTCGACGCGGGTGGCTATATCGAGCAGTTGATCGGCGTTGCGGCGCCTGTTCGTGATCATGCCGGGGCGGTTGTTGCCTCCGTCGGCATCGTCGCACCATCGCAGCGCGTAGAGGCAGATCGGCTCGAGAGCCTCGTCTCCCTGGTTCTGGAGACGGCCGGGGGGATCTCGCGCGCCATCGGCTGGACCGGCCATTAACGAAGTCTCGGACGGCTTTCAGCTCAACACTCGCTAAGAAAACAGTCAAAGCCCAAGGGGGAGCGTCAAATGAAAACACAGGTTGCGATTATCGGGGCGGGCCCCGCCGGACTGATCCTGTCTCACCTTCTGCACCTGCAGGGTATCGAGTCCGTCATTCTGGAAGCCCGCAGCCGCAGCTACATCGAGCAGCGCGTGCGCGCCGGCGTGCTCGAGCAGGGAACGCGGGATCTCTTGATCGACGTCGGCCTGGGCGAGCGGATGGTCCGCCAAGGGGTCATCCACAAGGGCACGGAGATCCGCTTCGGCAGCAGGCTGCACCGCATCGACTTCGCCGACCTCACCGGCAAGGCCGTGACCGTCTACGGCCAGCAGGAAGTGGTGAAGGACGTGATCGACGCGCGGCTGGCGGCCGGCGGGCAGATTATTTTCGAGGCGAATGACGTCACGGTCGAGGGCATCGATTCCGACAGCCCCGTCGTCCGGTTCTCCAAGGATGGCGTCGACGAGACGCTGCATTGCGATTTCGTCGCAGGCTGCGACGGCTTTCACGGGATATGCCGCTCGCTCATTCCGGAAGACATTCGGACCGAATATCAGCGCGTGTATCCCTTCGCCTGGGTGAGCATCCTCGCCGAGGCGCCTCCGGTGTCGGAAGAGATCGTCTACTCCCACCAGGAAAACGGATTCGCGCTCTACTCGATGCGCTCGCCCACGCTCAGCCGCCACAACGTGCAGTGCAACGCCAACGAGGACGTCAGCGAATGGCCGGACCAGCGGATCTGGGACGAGCTGCGCGCGCGCCTTGGGCCCGGCCGCGAAGGCGATCTGGTGGAAGGGCCCATTCTCGACAAGCTGATCACCGTGATGCGCAGCTTCGTGGTCGAGCCGATGCACTACGGCCGCCTGTTCCTGGCGGGTGATTCGGCGCACATCGTCCCCCCGACCGGCGCGAAGGGGATGAATCTCGCGATCGCCGATGTGCGGACGCTGTCGGCCGCGTTCGTCAAATACTACCGGACCGGCAAAACCGACCAGCTCGAGCGCTACTCCGATATCTGCCTCGATCGCGTCTGGAAGGTGCAGCGTTTCAGCAGCTGGATGACCTCGATGCTGCATCAGTATCCGGATCCGACCGGCGTCACGGAAAAGCTTCAACTGGCGGAGCTCGATTACATCAGCAAATCCCGCGCCGCTGCGACGGCGCTGGCGGAGAATTACGTAGGGCTTCCTTACGTCTCGCTGGACTAAGGTGAGCTGGCACCCGCCGGGTTCGATTCGAGGAGGGTGTGCGAGGAACACGGAAGGATTGACGCAGTGTGGTTTGTGAGAAGAGAGATTTCAGCGCGCGATACTTTGGAAAGCGTCAGTACTTTAAGAAATGGATGTTCGGTCGGGTAAATTCGCGTGCGCAATTCGTGGTCATAACTGGAGGAGTCAATGGTGAATATCAATAACATTCTGCGTGGCGCCGTGGTGGCCATGTCCATGGCCGGCGCCACGGTCGCCGGTGCGGCCGACGTCACGCTGAAATTCGGGCACTTCTGGCCGGCTGGATCCAGGCAGAACGTCGAGATCTTCGAAGCCTGGGCGAAGGCCGTCGAGGAAGAGTCCGGCGGACGTATCGACGTGCAGGTCTTCCCGTCGCAGACGCTGGCGAAGGCGGACTCGTCCTACCAGGCCGTGGTGAACGGCATCCTGGATGTGACCGCGACCGCGCCTGGCTATACCGCGGGACGCTTCCCGCTGTCGCAGCTGGCCGAGCTGCCGACCATGGGCGATACCGCGCAGAAGGGCAGCTGCCTTGCGCAGAAGATGTAC
>JBFXGQ010000397.1:0-4869 GCA_050177915.1 Pseudodonghicola sp.
CATGGTGGCGATATCCGCCGCGCGCCGCACCTCCACGGCATAGGGCACCTGGCAGCCGGGCTGCCGCTTGCCGCCGCCGGCGGTGGCGGCGCCGGCAATGCCGGAGGAAGAGCAATCCATCACATCCACCCCCAGCGCCTTGAGCCGCCCGGCCAGCTCCACCGTATCGGGCAGGGTCCAGCCCGCCGGGTCGCCGTCGACGGCGGAGGTGCGGAAGAACAGCGGCAGATCCTCGGGCCATTCGGCGCGCACCGCCGCCGCCACCTCCAGCGCCAGCCGCATCCGCCCCGCAAGATCGCCGCCGTAGCCATCGGTGCGCTTGTTCGACAGCGGCGACAGGAAGGAGTGGATCAGATAGCCATGGGCGCCGTGGATCTCGACGATCTTGTAGCCGGCGGCCAGCGCCCGGCGGGTGGCGGCGGCGAAATCGGCGATCAGCGCGGCGATGTCGTCCTCGGTCAGCACCTGCGGCACCGGCCAGCCCCCGGCCACCGGGATGGCCGAGGGGCCGACCGGGGTCCAGGGCATGTCGCCGCGGGCGAAATCGGCCTCGTTCAAGGGGCCGTTGCCGAACCAGGGCCGCTGCATCCCCGACTTGCGCCCGGCGTGCCCCAGCTGGATCGCCGGGATCGCCCCATGGGTCAGCGCGAATTGCGCCACCCGGGCATGGCCGATGATCTGGCTGTCGGTCCAGAGGCCGGGGCAGCCATGGGTGATCCGGCCGGATTTCTGCACCGCCGTCGCCTCGGTAAAGACGATGCCGGCGCCGCCGATGGCGAAGCGGCCGAGGTTGACCAGATGCCAGTCCTCCAGATGCCCGTCATGCGCGGAATACTGGCACATGGGCGAGATCACCACGCGGTTGCGGGCGGCGATGCCGCGCAGGGCGATGGGGCGGAACAGATGCGGCGTGTCGGTCATTGCGGAACCTCGGATGATGTTTGCGCGCAGGCTAGCGCGGCCGGTTCGGCCGCACAATCGGTCCGGCGCCGGAGACGGAAACTTGTTTCCTATCGGAAATCTTGACTTGTTTCCTATCGGAAATGTCGCTTTTGTGCCCCCCGACCCGAGGCAATCGGCCCAGGGTCGGATCAGCCCCGCGCTCAGCCCCGCACAAGGATCGCCCGCCAGATGTTCCTCTCGGTCTTCGATATGTTCAAGGTGGGGGTCGGCCCCTCCTCCTCCCACACCATGGGGCCGATGCTGGCCGCGGCGCGGTTCCTGGACCGGGTCCGCGCCGCCCCCTTCGACGTCGCCGGGCTGCGCGCCTCGCTGCACGGCTCGCTGGCCTTCACCGGGGTGGGCCATGCCACCGACCGGGCGACCATCCTCGGCCTCGCCGGATTCCGGCCCGACAGCTACGACGCCGACAGGGCCGAGGCGACGCTGGAGGCGATCCGCCGCACCGGCACGATCCGTCACGACGATCTGGGCGAGTTGCGCTTCGATCCGGCGCGCGATCTGATCTTCGACTACGACCACCCGCTGCCGGGTCATGCCAATGCGATGATCCTGATGGCCACCGACGCCCAGGGCGACGTGATCCTGCAGGAGACCTATTATTCCATCGGCGGCGGCTTCGTGCTGACCGAAGGGGAACTGGCCGCCGGCCGCGACACCGACAGCGGCCCGGCCGTCCCCTACCCCTTCGGCTCCGCCGCCGAGATGCTGCGGATGGCGCGACGCAGCGGCAAGACCATCGCCGAGATGAAACGCGCCAATGAGGTGTCGCGCGGCGGCGCCGACCGGCTGGCCAGCGGCACCGCCCGGATCTGGTCGGTGATGAACGCCTGCATCGACCGCGGGCTGGCGGCCGAGGGCACCCTGCCCGGCGGGCTGAACATCCGCCGCCGCGCCAGGGGCATTCACGATGCACTGATGGCCGAGCGCGGCCGCAACCTGACCGCGCCGCATGTGATCAACGACTGGATCGGCGTCTATGCCATCGCGGTGAACGAGGAAAACGCCGCCGGTGGCCAGGTGGTCACCGCGCCCACCAATGGCGCCGCCGGAGTGGTGCCGGCGGTGATCCGCTATTGGCTGGACCACGTCCCCGGTGCCGCCCCGGCGCGGGTCGAGGACTTCCTGCTGACCGCCGCCGCCATCGGCGGGCTGGTGAAATACAACGCCTCGATCTCGGGCGCCGAGGCGGGCTGTCAGGCCGAGGTGGGCTCTGCCGCCGCCATGGCCGCCGCCGGGCTCTGCGCGGTGATGGGTGGCACGCCCGAGCAGATCGAGAACGCCGCCGAAATCGCGCTGGAGCATCATCTGGGCATGACCTGCGACCCGGTGAAGGGGCTGGTGCAAGTGCCCTGCATCGAAAGGAACGGGCTGGGCGCGATCAAGGCGGTGGCGGCGGCGAGCCTCGCGCTCAGGGGCGACGGCCAGCATTTCGTACCGCTCGACGCCTGTATCGAGACGATGCGCCAGACCGGCGCCGACATGAGCGAGAAGTATAAGGAGACCTCGCTGGGCGGGCTGGCGGTGAATGTGCCGAATTGCTGAGATCGCGCGCACCCCACAACCCCTGCTTGCACAGACGGACTTTGCCCCCTAGCGTGGCCGCATGACCGCTGACAGGCCCGTTCTGGGCATTCTTCTCATGCTCGGGTTCTGCCTGCTCGCGCCGCTGGGCGACGCGGTGGCCAAGCTGCTGGGCGGCACCATGCCGCTGGGCCAGCTGCTGCTGGTGCGCTTCGCGGTGCAGGCGGCGGTGCTGATCCCGCTGGTGGCGACGACCGGGCGGCTGTGGCGGATGCGCGGCCGCATCCTGCGGCTGACGGTGCTGCGCACGCTGCTGCATATCGCCGGCATCGGTTTCATGTTCACCGCGCTGAAGTTCCTGCCGCTGGCCGATGCGGTCGCCATCGCCTTCGTCATGCCCTTCCTGATGCTGCTGCTGGGCCGCTTCGTGCTGAACGAGGAGGTGGGCTTTCGCCGCCTCGCCGCCTGCGCGGTGGGGTTTTGCGGCACGCTGATGGTGATCCGGCCCAGCTTCGCCGATGTCGGCTGGCCGGCGCTGCTGCCGCTGGGGGTGGCGGTGGTCTTTTCGCTGTTCATGCTGGTGACGCGCCAGCTGGCCAAGGACACCGACCCGATCGGGTTGCAGGCGGTGAGCGGGGTGATCGCCACGGTGCTGCTGCTGCCGGTGCTGCTGCTGGGCGATGCCGCCGGGGTGGAGGTGCTGAGCTTTCGCATGCCGGACAACGGCGACTGGCTGCTGCTGGCCGCCATCGGCCTGCTGGGCACCGCCGCGCATCTGGTCATGACCTGGTCGCTGCGCTACGCCCCTGCCGCGACGCTGGCACCGATGCAATATCTCGAGATCCCGATCGCCACCTTCGTCGGCTGGCTGATCTTTCACGACCTGCCCGATGCGATGTCGGCTGCCGGGATCTGCGTGACGGTGGCGGCGGGTCTCTATATCGTGCTGCGCGAACGCGCCGTGGCGCAGGCTATCGCGCGGGAGGAAAGGCGTCGGGCGCAAGCGCCCGTATGACCCGCTCCAGCGCCGCGCGCGGCACCAGCACCAGCATCCCCGGCCCGTCGGTTTCGATCCGCACCGGCCCCAGCGCCCGGTTCGAGGTGCCGACGCGCGCGTCGGGGGCGAACTGCAGCCCGTCGATCGGCCATTCCAGCCCGTGCGACCGCCCTGTCACCGGACGCATCGGAAACAGCGACACCACATCGCCCGGCCGCAGCGCCAGATCGACCCGCGGCGGCGCGTGAAAGATCACCTCGCGCTTGCCCAGCAGCACGCAGGGCCGCTCGGGGTAGCGCACCAGCACGTTGAAGGCGGCCAGCTGATGGTCCACCCGCTCGCCCAGAAACCCCACCGCCAGCACCAGCGGCGCCGAGACCGAACGCAGCGCCTTGTCGAAATCGGTGCTGTCCTGTTCGCGGATCGGAAACAGCCGCGCCGGCGGAATGCGGTCGCGGGTGCTGCGCGAAATCGAGTCGAAATCGCCGATCACCGCTTCGGGCATATATCCCGCCTCCAGCGCCGCACTGGCGCCGCCATCGACCGCGATCAGGTCAGGCGCCTGCGTCAGCGCCGTTTCCAAATCGTCGACACCCAGCTCGCCGCCTCCGATAAGGGTGACGGGGGTTGCGAACTGGACAATGGCAGAAGTCATGCAGAGATTTATCCCGGATTTGGAAACAGATCACAATCTGGTCACAAAATGATACGCTGATGGGCACAGATTCGGGCCGAATTTGTCTCCTGCCGGGTGTTAGGTCGTTCCAACGACTTTGAAAAGGACGAGCAGCCTATGGTACATAGTAACAAGGTGTTGACCGTTTCCTACGGCACATTCTCCTGCACGCTGGAAGGCTTCGAGGATTCCTTCGACACGATGAAGGCGATTGCGGAGTACTTCCGCGATCTCGCCGCGGATGACCGCTATTTCGGCGCCGAGCCGCCGCAGCCCGATGCCGAGATGCTGGCCCGGATCGCCCAGCGCGAGATCGCCCGCCAGGTCGAGGCCCGCCGCGAGGGCGCCGGGATCGTGCTGCGCGCCGCCGAGGCCGCCGCCCCTGCCGCGGTGGTCCCCGCCGAGGTGCAGCCTGTGGCGCAGCCCGCAGCGCAGCCCGAGCCCCAGGTCGAAGTTCAGCCCGAAGCTCAGCCCGACGTCAGCACCGCCGAGGCCCCGGCAGTGGATACGCCCGCCGAGGTAGAGACCGCCGAGGTCGCAACTGCCGCCCCCGAAGTCGAAGTCGCCGAAGTTGAGGCCGAGGTCGAGCCTGAGATCGAGGAAGCGATCGCCGAGGCAACTGTGTCGGAAGCTGTCGCCCCCGCTGCCGTCTCCCCTGCCGCCGTCGTCGCCGAGACCGCCGAAGCGACCGAGGCCTCGGTCGCCGCCGTCT
>JBFXGQ010000398.1:0-4864 GCA_050177915.1 Pseudodonghicola sp.
ATGTCAGCAACATGCTGCGGGCGGCCGGCGACTGGTTCCACTACAGCATCGATTACCGCATCGGCACCCGCTACATGGGCGAATACATCACCGACAACGCCAAGGCCGAGGCGATGAAGGTGCCCTTCCTGCGCGACCTGCTGCTGTCGGATTCCATCTATATCGGCTCGAACATCAGCTTCTCGAACCTGACCCCGGTGTCGGCCTATCTGGGCAAGCCGGGCGATCCGGCCCGCGGCGGGCTGCCGATCGCCGAATACCGCCGCCGGCAGGAGCAGTTCCGCCTGGCCGAGATCCACGCGCTGCTGGACACCGAATATTTCATCGACCGGGCCGAGCGGCTTTATGGCTATCCGCATTCCATCTGCGACACCGGCGGGTCGATCTGCGAATGGGTGGACCCCGAGAACCCCGCCGATCCGGTGCTGAGCGAGCTGGCGCGCCACACGCTGATGGTCTGGATCAAGGGCGACGAGGCCCATACCGCCGAGCTGATCCGCCGCTTCGACCGGGCGCCCAAGCCGATGTCCTATCAGCCGGAGTTCCTGACCCGGGCCTGGGAGGAATATCTGGCGCTGAAGGGCTGTGCCGAGGATCAGGTCGACCCGGACGATTTCATCCGCTGGACCTATGCCCAGGCGCTGGCGCACCGGCAGCCGCGCTATGCCGCGATGGCCGACACCTGGGGCATCACGGTGACCGCCGACCAGATCGCGGCGCTGCGCGACGCGCAGGATTTCGACGAGCTGATCGCCGCGACCATCGCCGCCAAGGCCTGACCTCCCGACCCCGGAGCAAGAGCGCGCGCGCCTCGGTCGCGGATGCGACGCGACGGCGGGCGAGCCGATGACTTGCCGATGACTTGGCACCGGCGCGCGGGCGGATTATCTAGCGGGAACAGATAACGGAACGGTAGACCCATGCCCATCAAGATCCCAGCCCACCTGCCTGCCTACGACGTGCTCACGCGCGAGGGCGTCATGGTGATGTCCGAGGATCAGGCGGCGCGGCAGGACATCCGGCCGCTGAAGATCGGGCTGCTGAACCTGATGCCCAAGAAGATCCAGACCGAGAACCAGTTCGCCCGGCTGATCGGCGCCACGCCGCTGCAGATCGAGCTGTCGCTGATCCGGATGACCGAACATCAGACCAAGAACACCGCGGCCGAGCATATGGCCGAGTTCTATCGCCCGTTCCAGGAGGTGAAGGACGAGAAGTTCGACGGGCTGATCATCACCGGCGCGCCGATCGAACATCTCGAGTTCGAAGAGGTCACCTATTGGGACGAGATGAAGGAGGTCTTCGACTGGACCCAGACCCATGTGCATTCCACCTTCGGGGTGTGCTGGGGCGGCATGGCGATGATCTATTATTTCCACCGGGTGAAGAAACATATCCTCGACCGCAAGGCCTTCGGCTGCTTCCGGCAGAAGAACCTGCAGCCGGCCTCGCCCTATCTGCGCGGCTTTTCGGACGATTTCGTGATCCCTGTCAGCCGCTGGACCGAGATGAAGCAGGACGAGATCGACGCCGTGCCGGAGCTGCGGACGCTTCTTGGCAGCGACGAGGTCGGCCCCTGTCTGGTCGAGGATCCGGGCCATCGCGCGCTCTATATCTTCAACCATTTCGAATATGACAGCGATACGCTGAAGCAGGAATACGACCGCGACGTCGCCAACGGTACCGCGATCAACGTGCCGGTGAACTATTACCCCGACGACGACCCCAGCCGGCCGCCGTCGAACCGCTGGCGCAGCCATGCGCATCTGCTCTATCGCAACTGGATCAGCGAGATCTACGAGACCACCCCCTACGACATGGACCGCATCGGCGTCGAATCCACCGATCTGCGCGGCCGCGGCTGATCCGTCATGGCCCGCGCGCTTGTGGTCCTTGCGGTCCTGGCGGCGCTGTTCTGGGGGCTGACGCTGTGGCGCGCCGCGCGGGCCGAGGCGCGGGCCGAGGCCAGCCATCCGCCACGCGGGCAGCTCTTGCAGGTAGGCGGCACCACCGTCCATGCCGAGGTGCTGGGTCAGGGCCCCGATGTTGTGCTGATCCACGGCTCCAGCGGCAACAGCCGCGACATGACCTTTGCCCTCGCCCCGCTGCTGGCCGACCGCTATCGGGTGATCGTCTTCGACCGGCCGGGGCTGGGCTATTCCCAGCGGCGGCATCGGCGCGACAGCATCGCCGATCAGGCCGGGCTGCTGGCCGCGGCGGCGCGCCAGCTGGGCGCCGAGCGTCCGGTCGTCGTCGGACAGAGCTATGGCGGCGCGGTGGCGCTGGCCTGGGCGGTGCATCACCCCGACCGGCTGGCGGCGCTGGTGCCGGTGGCCGCCGCCTCGCACCCCTGGGAGGTGCCGCTGGATCTGTTCTACCGCGTCACCTCCTCGCGGCTGGGCGGGCTGCTGGCGGTGCCGCTGCTGACCGCCTGGGTGCCGCCGGCACTGGTCGACCGGGCGCTGGAGGAGGTGTTCGCGCCGCAGCCGGTGCCGCCGGGTTATGCCGCCCATTTCGGCCCCGGCCTGACGCTCAGGCGCGGCGCGCTGCGCGCCAATGCGGCGCAGCGCGCCAGCCTGCTGGCGGAGATCGTGGCGCTGGCGCCGCTCTATGACCGCATCGCGGTGCCGACCGAGATCGTGCATGGCACCGCCGATGTCACCGTCGATCCCGGGCTGCATTCGGATAACCTCGCCCGTCGTATCCCCGGCGCCAGCCTGACCCGGCTCGACGGCATCGGACATATGCCGCAGCATGTCGCCGCGCCCCAGGTGGCGGCGGCAATCGACCGCGCCGCCGCACGCGCGGGTTTGCGTAAAGCGATTTAACATTCCATATAGAGTTTAAGAAACAGCAGGATGGCAGGCAGATGGATCTCCCTTTTGACGGCGCGATCACCCGGTTTTTCGAACATGAGGCCCCCGAGGAGATTCGCAAGGCGATCAAGCGGGCCGACAAGGACGACATCCTGTCGCCGGACTATCCCCATTCCGAACGGCTGGGACGCAAGGTCTATGAGCGCGAGCTGAACGCGCTGCATATCGAGCTGGGCAAGATGCAGGCCTGGGTCAAGGAAAGCGGCGCCCGGGTGGTGGTGGTGTTCGAGGGCCGCGACGCCGCCGGCAAGGGCGGCACCATCAAGCGGTTCCGCGAATATCTGAACCCGCGCGGCGCCCGGCTGGTGGCGCTGCCGAAACCGACCGAGTCGGAATGCGGCCAATGGTATTTCCAGCGCTATATCGACCATCTGCCGACCTGCGGCGAAATCGTCTTCTACGACCGCAGCTGGTACAACCGCGGCGTGGTCGAGCCGGTGTTCGGCTTTTGCACCGAGGACGAGCGCGAACGCTTCTTCCGCCAGGTGATGCCGTTCGAGCAGTCGCTGGTCGACGACGGCATCCACCTGTTCAAGTTCTGGCTGAACATCGGCCAGGCCGAGCAGCTGCGCCGGTTCATCGCCCGCGAGCGCGATCCGCTGAAGCAGTGGAAGCTGAGCGATATCGACGTCAAGGGCCTGAAGCTCTGGAACGAATATACCGAGGCGATCTCGGACACGCTGACCCGCAGCCACAGCTCCTATGCGCCCTGGACGATCATCCGGTCGGACGACAAGCGGCGCACCCGGCTGGAGACCATCCGCCACCTGCTGCTGGAACTGAACTACAAGCACAAGGACCACAAGGCGGTCGGCAAGCCCGATCCGCGGGTCTGCGGCGGTCCGGGGCTATGGGATGGCTAAACGCGGCTATCATCATGGCAATCTGCGGCAGGCGCTGGTCGAGGCGGCGCTGCAGCTGATCGAGGAAAAGGGACCCACCGGCTTTACCCTGTCGGAGGCGGCGAAGACCGCCGGCGTCACGCCGGCGGCGGTCTATCGCCATTTCGCCGGCCGCGAGGATCTGATCGCCGAGGCGGCGCGCCAGGGGTTCGAGATCTTCGCCGATCTGATGCAATACGCCTATGACACCGGCCTGCCCTCGGCGCTGGCGGCCTTCGAGGCGACCGGGCGCGCCTATCTGGCCTTCGCGCGCAAGCATCCGGGCCATTACATCGCCATGTTCGAAAGCGGCATCTCGCCCAACCGCACGCCCGAGCTGGCCGCCGCCGCCGGACGCGCCCGCGGCGTGCTGGAACAGGCCGCGGTCAAGCTGTCGGAGCATATCCCGGCCGACAAGCGGCCGCCGGCCTCGATGTTCAGCGCCCATATCTGGGCGCTGAGCCACGGGGTGGTCGAGCTCTACGCGCGCAACAATATCGCCGCCTCGCCGTTTTCGCCGGAGGATCTGCTGGAAAGCGGCATCGGGATCTACCTGCGCGGCCTCGGCCTGATCGGCCCGGACCAATAGCTTCCCCTTGCCGCAGCGCCCCCCGGCGGCTAGAGGAAAAGGATCCAGTCACACCAAGTCCGGCCAGCGCTTTGTCAAACCTTCTTTCCAACGCCACGATCACCCGCAAGGATCGCCTGCAGCAGCTCAAGCAGCGCGAACACGGCTATTTCGACCTGCAATTCATCAAGGCGATGGCGCCCGAGGCGCGCAACCGCTGCATCGACCTGCTGGACGTCTCGCGGTCGCAGCTGCGCCAGGACCTGTTCGCGCTGGCCCGCAGCGGCTTCAAGACCGGCGGCTTCTTCGTCGAATTCGGCGCCACCGACGGGATCGAGCTGAACAACACCTATCTGATGGAAACCGAATTCGGCTGGTCCGGCATCCTGGCCGAGCCGGCGCGCGGCTGGCACGCGGCGCTGCGCGCCAACCGCCAGGCCACCGTCGACACCCGCTGCGTCTGGCGCGCCAGCGGCGAGACGCTGGAATTCACCGAGTCGACGCGCGGCGAGAACTCGGCGATCTCCACCTTCGTCAAA
>JBFXGQ010000399.1:0-4861 GCA_050177915.1 Pseudodonghicola sp.
AGCGTCGAGACCGCAGCGGTGCTGATCCTCGCGGCCAACTTCCTGATCACGGGGGCATTCTTCTCGGTATGATCCGGTTCGAGAACGTTCATAAGGCCTTCGGCAACAACCGCGTGTTGCGCGGGCTGACGCTGGAGGTGCCAAAGGGCACCTCCATGGTGATCATCGGAGGCTCCGGCACCGGCAAGTCGGTGGCGCTGAAATGCGTGCTCGGGCTGGTGACGCCGGATTCGGGCCGCATCCTGGTCGACGGCAAGGACGCCACCAGCGGCGACCGCGACGCCTTTCTGGCCCGCTTCGGCATGCTGTTCCAGGGTGGCGCGCTGTTCGATTCCATGAGCGTCTGGCAGAACGTCGCCTTCCGCCTGTTGCGTGGCGCGCTGAAACGCCCCGCGGCCGAGGCGCGCGAGATCGCCATCGAGAAGCTGCGCCGCGTCGGGCTGAAGCCCGAGGTGGCGGACCTGTTCCCCGCCGAGCTGTCGGGCGGCATGCAAAAGCGCGTGGGCCTGGCCCGCGCCATCGCGGCGGAACCCGAGATCATCTTCTTCGACGAGCCCACCACCGGGCTCGACCCGATCATGTCGGGCGTGATCAACGAGCTGATCCGCGAGATCGTGGTCGAGATGGGGGCGACGGCCATGACCATCACCCACGACATGACCAGCGTCCGCGCCATCGCCGACAATGTGGCGATGCTGCACGACGGGGTGATCAAATGGACCGGCCCGGTGGCCCAGATGGACAATTCCGGCGATCCCTATCTGGACCAGTTCATCCACGGCCGCGCCGAAGGGCCGATCGAGGCGGTTCGCTGACCTCCCGCCAAGAAAATTCGAATTTTCTTGGCAAATTTCTTGCGAAGAAATTTGCCTGCGCCGCCGGTCGGCGCAGATTCCCAAGGCGGGCGAAATGCGCTAGGCCGTTGCCATGATCCTCCGCCTCGCCAACCTCGCCCTGCTGATCCTCTACCCCGTCGCCTGGTTCGCGCCGCTGCTGCGCGCGGGCTTCCTGCCGGTCTTCGGACTGAGCGAAATCTCGGTGATCACCGGGCTGCAATCGCTCTGGGGCACCGATGTGGTGCTGGCGCTCACCGTCACCGTCTTCGCCATCTTCGCCCCCTATCTCAAGACCATCGGGCTGGCGCTGGTGCAATGGCACCTGCTGGACCGCCGCGCGCTGCCGGTGCTGCATCTAATGGGCAAGCTCGCCATGGCCGATATCTTCCTGATCGCGCTCTATATCACGCTGGCCAAGGGGATCTCCTATGCGCGGATCGAGGTGGCCTGGGGGCTCTATCTCTTCACCTTCTGCATCCTCGCCTCGCTCGGCCTCAGCCTTCTGACCGAACGCCGGCTGCGGGGGCTTGAGGCCCGGGCCCCGGTCGGGCAGGAATGATCCATGGCGAAACAAAAGACCTTCATCTGCTCGGCCTGTGGCGCCAGCTCGACCAAATGGTCGGGGCGCTGCGAGGCCTGCGGCGAGTGGAACACCATTGCCGAGGAAGTGCCGCTGTCCGCCGGGCCGCGGTCCAAGTCGCTGGGCACCCGCCGCGGCAGCGCCGTGCAGCTCACCGATCTGTCGGCCGAGGAAGCGCCGCCGCCGCGCGCCTCCTCGGGTCTTGAGGAGCTCGACCGCGTGCTGGGCGGCGGGCTGGTGCCGGCCTCGGCCATCCTGGTGGGCGGCGATCCCGGCATCGGCAAATCCACCTTGCTGCTGCAGGCCGCCGCCGCCTTCGCCCGCAAGGGGCTGAAGACCGTATATGTCTCGGGCGAGGAGGCCAGCGCCCAGGTGCGCATGCGCGCCCGCCGGCTGGAGCTGTCGGACGCGCCGGTGCAACTGGCGGCAGAGACCAACCTGCGCGACATCCTGACCACGCTGGAGACGGAGAAGCCGCAGCTGGTGATCATCGATTCGATCCAGACCATGTGGGCCGACAATGTCGACAGCGCGCCGGGCAGCGTCACCCAGGTGCGCGCCACCGCGCATGAGCTGACCACCTTCGCCAAGCGCCACGGCGTCTCGGTCATCATGGTGGGCCATGTCACCAAGGACGGCCAGATCGCCGGGCCGCGGGTGGTCGAGCATATGGTCGATACCGTGCTCTATTTCGAGGGCGAGCGCGGCCATCAGTTCCGCATCCTGCGCGCGGTCAAGAACCGCTTCGGCCCCGCCGACGAGATCGGCGTGTTCGAGATGACCGGCCGCGGCCTGTCCGAGGTGCTGAACCCCTCCGCCTTGTTCCTGTCCGAGCGCGGCAAGCCCAGCCCGGGATCGGCGGTCTTCGCAGGGATCGAGGGCACCCGGCCGGTGCTGGTCGAGCTGCAGGCGCTGGTCGCCCCCTCGCCGCATTCGCAGCCGCGCCGCGCCGTGGTCGGCTGGGACGGCGCCCGGCTGTCGATGATCCTCGCCGTGCTTGAGGCCCGCTGCGGCATCCCCTTCGCCGGGCTCGACGTCTATCTCAACGTCGCGGGCGGGCTGAAGATCGGCGAGCCGGCGGCGGATCTGGCGGTCGCCGCCGCCCTGCTCAGCGCGCGCGAGGATGTGGCTTTGCCCGCCGATACGGTGGTTTTCGGCGAAATCAGCCTCTCCGGGGCGCTGCGTCCGGCATCGCAGACCGAAAACAGGTTGAAAGAAGCCCAAAAACTTGGTTTCACCGCAGCAATCGCTCCGGCCGGCGGCAAGATCGGATCGGGCGGCGGCCTCAGACTGACCCGGCCCGCCGACCTGACGGAATTTGTCGGCGACATGTTCGGGGCCGGATAGCGCGCAAGAAAGATCGGGCGAGGGATATGGAAGGTTTCACCATCATCGACGGGGCCGTGGCCCTGATCATCGTGGTTTCGGCACTGCTCGCCTATGCGCGGGGCTTCGTCCGCGAGGCGATGGCGATCGCCGGCTGGATCATCGCCGCGGTGCTGGCCTTTATCTTCGCGCCGCAGGTCGAACCGCTGGTCAAGGAGATCCCGGTGCTGGGCGACTATATCGCCGACAGCTGCGAGCTTTCGATCATCGCCGCCTTCGCCGCCGTCTTCGCGCTGGCGCTGATCGTGGTCTCCTTTTTCACCCCGCTGTTCTCCTCGCTGGTGCACCGCTCGATGCTCGGCGGGCTGGATCAGGGCGCGGGCTTCCTGTTCGGGGTGGCGCGCGGCGTGCTGCTGGTGGCGATTGCCTTCTTCGTCTACGATGCGGTGATGACCGGGCAGAAGTTCACCATTGTCGACGAGAGCCGCTCGGCGCAGGTGTTCTCCCGCCTGACCGGCAAGATCGAGGATCGCGACCCCGAGCAGGCGCTGGGGTGGATCACCCGGCAGTACGAAGGTCTGGTGGGCAGCTGCGGCACCCCGCAGTAAGCCGCCCGTCCCCTCCGCCCCCCTGCGCGCCCGACCCCTCGCCGGGCGCTGTGCGTTGCGCAGGCCGGATCGCGCCGGCGAAGCGCCGACAACTTGAACTCTTCGCCACATAATCGCCGTATTTCTGCCGCCGCTTCACCGCGATCCGGGCGAGAATTATACTATACGTAGTTTCATTTTCAGAATCAGTACCGAGTGAGTTGTAAGATGCTGCCCGAGCCGACAGTCGACCCGGCCCCTGCGCGCCCCGCCGCGTCCGTCCTGGCACCGCCGCAGCGCCCGTCGCGCGCCTTCGACCGGACCTTCGCCCCCGGCACCCTGCTGGAGACCGACCGCGGCTGGCGCCCGGTCGAGCAACTGCGCCCGGGCGAGCGCGTGCGCACCCTGCGCGGCATGGCGCCGATCGCCGGCACCCATCGCCAGCCGCCGGATCGCAGCCACATCCACTGGCAGGTGCCCGCCGGCCAGCTTGGCAACGCCTCGGACCTGCGGCTGAACGCCGGCCAGCACCTGGCGGTGCTGAGCCCGGCCTGCAAGCGGCTGTTCGGCGCCTCGCTGGTGCTGCTGCCGGTGCCGACCACCACCGGATACTGCGGCATCCGCACCGTCTCCGGGTTCACCCTGCGCTGCGGAATCGCCCTCAGCTTTCACGACGAAGAGTTGGTTTTTGCCCACACCGGCACGCTGCTGCACGTTCCCGGCACCGATTGCGCGACGCGTCACAGGGTTTTGAGCTATCGCGAAAGCCGCGCGCTGCTGGCCCTGCTGTGCGGCGGCAACTGCCGCGACCGGCAGGCACAGCCCGGGGAATACAGGGAAAATCCGGCCCGCCTCCAGGCTTTCGGGCCGCGCCCCGCCTGATTGCGGTGCAGCTCTGCACAGGGGCGCTGTGACATATGCACCCAAAACATGTGATCATTTCGTGACACTCGGGCATCGGCGCATTATGTGAGGGCCAGATACAGCCAACGGATTCGGAGCTCCCCCACCGTGCCGACGCCGCAAATGCCCCCTGCTCACCCCTTCGACGACGACAAGCTGCACGAGGAGTGCGGCATTTTCGGCGTTCTCGGGGTTCAGGACGCCTCGAACTTCGTCGCCCTGGGCCTGCACGCCCTGCAACACCGCGGACAGGAGGCCGGCGGCATCGTCACCCACGATCCCGAACTGGGCTTCAATTCCGCCCGCCGCTTCGGCTACGTGCGCGACAACTTCACCTCGACCGACATCATGGAAACCCTGCCCGGGCCGCTGGCCATCGGGCATGTGCGCTATTCCACCGCCGGGTCGAAGACCGCCGCGATCCGCGATGTGCAGCCCTTTTTCGGGGAATTCTCGATGGGCGGCGCCGCCATCGCGCACAACGGCAATATCACCAATGCCGACGCGCTGCGCCGCGAGCTGATCGAGCGCGGCTCGATCTTCCAGAGCTCGTCGGACAGCGAATGCATCATCCACCTGATGGCCCGCTCGCTGCAACGCGACATCCCGGCCCGGATGGAGGACGCGCT
>JBFXGQ010000400.1:0-4860 GCA_050177915.1 Pseudodonghicola sp.
CGGCTTCGAGGAGGACGGCCAGACCTTCGTCGCGGTGCACAACCCGCCGCTCAGGCTGATCGTGGTGGGCGCGGTGCATATCGCCCAGGCGCTGGTGCCGATGGCGCGGATCGCCGGCTACGACCCGGCGGTGATCGACCCGCGCGAGACCTTCGCCGCGCCGGCGCGCTTCCCCGACACCCGGCTGCTGCACGACTGGCCGGACGAGGCGGTGGCCGAGCTCGGCCTCGATACCCGCACCGCGCTGGTGCTGCTGACCCATGACCCCAAGCTGGACGATCCGGCGCTGGAGGCCGGGCTGCGCGCCAACTGCTTCTATATCGGCGCCCTGGGGTCGACCCGGACCCATGCCAAGCGGGTGGCGCGGATGCAGGCGGCGGGCTTCGGCGACGACCAGATCTCCCGCATTCACGGCCCCGTCGGGCTCGATATCGGCGCTGCCGGCCCGGCCGAGATCGCGGTGTCGATCCTGGCCGAGATGACGGCGGTGCTGCGCGGCAAGGCGGAATGAGGTTCGGTCCGGTCGCCGTCGCCGAGGCCGGGGGCGCGATCCTGGCGCATTCCATCGCCCTGGGCCGGGTGCGGCTGCGCAAGGGCCTCACGCTGGAGGCCGGGCATCTGGACCAGCTGCGCGGGGCGGGCTTTGACGAGGTGATCGTCGCCCGGCCCGATCCCGGGGATCTCCTCGAGAACGCCGCGGCCGGCCGGCTGGCCGCGGCGCTGGTACCCGACCCTGAGGTCGCGGGGCTGGCGGTGACGCAGCCGTTCACCGGCCGGGTCAATCTGTTGGCCGCGGGGCCGGGGGTGGCCTGCCTCGACGTGGCGGCGCTGGAGGCCTTCAACGCGGTGCATCCGATGATCACCATCGCCACGGTGCCGCCCTGGCAGCAGATGGCGGCGGGCGGCATGGTGGCGACGATCAAGGTGATCTCCTTCGCGGTGCCCGGGGCCGAGGTGGCGCGCGCCTGCGCCGCCGCCCGCGGCGCGCTGCGGCTGGCGCGGCCGGTGCACCGCAGCGCCGGGCTGGTGATCACCCGCATTCCGGGCGACCCGGACGAGGAAAAGGCGGTGCGGGTCACCGCCGCGCGGCTGGCGGCGCTCGGGATGACGCTGGCGGAAACCCGGCTGGTGCCGCACCGGCGCGCCGATCTGGCCGCGGCGCTGGACGGGCTGGCGGGGGATATGGCGCTGATCCTCACCGGCTCGGCCACCATGGACATCGACGATGTGGCCCCCGCCGCGCTGCGTGATGCGGGCGGGCGGGTTGAGCGTTTCGGCATGCCGGTGGACCCCGGCAACCTGCTGTTCCTGGGCGCGCTGGGCGCCCGGCCGGTGATCGGCCTGCCGGGCTGCGCCCGCTCGCCGGCGCTCAACGGTGCCGACTGGGTGCTGGCGCGGGTGGCCTGCGGGCTGCGGGTCTCGGGCGCCGACATCGCCGCCATGGGGGTGGGCGGCCTGCTGAAGGAGATCCCCAGCCGGCCGCAGCCGCGCGCCGGCGGCCGCGCCGCGGACTGACCGCGCAACCTCACGCCTCGACGCGCGCCTGTCTGCCTGCGGCGGGCCTTTTTCTGGCCGGAAATATCCCGGGGGAGTCGCGGCGGGCCGCGACGGGGGCAGCGCCCCCGGCCTCCGCCGCCTGCCGCCGTCCCGCCGCGCGGCGCAGTGCTCCCGCGCCCCTCGTCCGGCCGCCGCAACGCCGCGCAACGGCGGCGGCCGGGGGGAGCCGATGCCCGGCAATAAAACCAAAAATTGAGTTCTCAAGTCCCGGTTGCCGTGATTAACTCGGGCGCAATGATCATACTCAACTGGGAGGTACCCATGACTCAGGTCTCGATGACCGTGAACGGGAAGGCGGTCAGCGGCGATGTGGAAGGTCGCACGCTGCTGGTGTCGTTCCTGCGCGACCAGCTCGGTCTGACCGGCACCCACGTCGGTTGCGACACCAGCCAGTGCGGGGCTTGCGTCGTGCATGTGGATGGCAAGGCGGTGAAATCCTGCACCATGCTGGCGCTGGAGGCCGATGGCGCCGAGGTGGCGACGATCGAGGGGCAGGCCAATGCCGACGGCTCGCTCAACGTCATCCAGCAGGCGTTCCAGGATCACCATGGCCTGCAGTGCGGCTTCTGCACGCCCGGCATGGTGATGAGCGCGGCGGCGCTGCTGAAGGAGAACCCCCGGCCGACCGAGGCGGAGATCCGCCACTATCTGGAGGGCAATATCTGCCGCTGCACCGGCTACCACAATATCGTCAAGGCGATCATGGCCGCCAGCGGCCAGGACATCGCCGCCATCGCGGCAGAGTGACGGACATCTGACGCCGGACCGCCCGCCGCACGCGCGCCCCGGGGAGGGGGCGCCGGGCAAGGATGCGGCCGGCCTCATCTTTGGGAGGAGTGAGACATGCCGAAGGACCACGGAATTGGCGCCAGCCCGAAGCGGCGCGAGGATGTGCGGTTCCTGACCGGAGCCGGGAATTATACCGACGACATCAACCTGCGCGGACAGGCCTATGTGCATTTCCTGCGCTCGGACATGGCGCATGGGCGGATCAAGAGCATCGACACCGGTGCGGCGGCGGCGATGCCCGGCGTCATCCGCGTCTTTACCGGGGCGGATTTCGAGGGCGTCGGCGGGCTGCCCTGCGGCTGGCAGGTGACCGACAGGCACGGGGCACCGATGCAGGAGCCGGGCCATCCGGTGCTGGCGCAGGGCAAGGTGCGCCATGTGGGCGATCCCATCGCCGCGGTGGTGGCCGAGACCCGCGAGCAGGCGCGCGATGCCGCCGAGGCGATCGTCTTCGAGATCGAGGAACTGCCGGCGGTCGTCGACATGAAGGCGGCGCTGGCGCCGGACGCGCCGAAGGTGCATGACGATCTGACCTCGAACCTCTGCTACGACTGGGGCTTCGTCGAGGAGAACAAGGCGGCGGTGGAGGAAGCCTTCCAGAAGGCCGCCCATGTCACCACGCTGGAGCTGGTCAACAACCGTCTTGTCGCCAACCCGATGGAGCCGCGGGTGGCGGTGGGCGATTACGACCGGGCGGGCGATGAATCGACGCTCTACACCACCAGCCAGAACCCGCATGTGATCCGCCTGCTGATGGGTGCCTTCGTGCTCGGCATCCCCGAGCACAAGCTGCGGGTGGTCGCCCCCGATGTCGGCGGCGGCTTCGGCACCAAGATCTTCCACTATGCCGAGGAGGCCTTCTGCACCTTTGCGGCCAAGGCGATCAACCGGCCGGTCAAATGGACCGCCAGCCGGTCGGAGGCCTTCATCTCCGACGCCCACGGCCGCGACCATGTGACCAAGATCGAACTGGCGCTGGATGCCGACAACAACTTCACCGCGCTCAGGACCGAGACCTACGCCAACATGGGGGCCTATCTGTCGACCTTCGCGCCCTCGGTGCCGACCTGGCTGCACGGGACGCTGATGGCGGGCAACTACAAGACGCCGCTGATCTACGTGAACGTCAAGGCGGTGTTCACCAATACCGTGCCGGTCGATGCCTATCGCGGCGCCGGGCGGCCCGAGGCGACCTTCCAGCTGGAGCGGGTGATCGACAAGGCTGCCCGCGAATTGGGCGTCGATCCGATCGCGCTGCGCCGGCAGAACTTCATCACCCAGTTTCCCTATGCCACCCCGGTGGCGGTGGAGTATGACACCGGCGACTATCACGCGACGATGGACAAGCTGGTGGAGATTGCCGATCTGGACGGGTTCGCCGCGCGGCGGGCCGAGAGCGAGACCCGCGGCAAGCTGCGCGGCCTTGGCGTCAACTGCTATATCGAGGCCTGCGGCATCGCGCCGTCGCATCTGGTGGGGCAGCTCGGTGCCCGCGCCGGGCTTTATGAAAGCGCCACGGTGCGGGTCAATGCCACTGGCGGTCTGGTGGTGATGACGGGCTCGCATTCGCACGGGCAGGGGCACGAGACCTCCTTCCCGCAGGTGATCGCCGAGATGATCGGCATCGACGAGAGCATGGTCGAGATCGTCCATGGCGATACCTCGAAGATCCCGATGGGCATGGGCACCTACGGCTCGCGCAGCCTCGCCGTCGGCGGTTCGGCCATGGTGCGGGCGACCGAGAAGATCATCGCCAAGGCGAAGAAGATCGCGGCGCATCTGATGGAGGCCTCGGAGGCGGATATCGAGCTGAGGAACGGCCAGTTCAGCGTCGCCGGCACCGACAAGTCGGTGGCTTGGGGCGACGTGACGCTGGCCGCCTATGTGCCGCACAACTACCCGCTGGAGGAGCTGGAGCCGGGGCTGGAGGAGACGGCGTTCTACGATCCCAGCAACTTCACCTATCCCGCCGGCGCCTATGCCTGCGAGGTGGAGGTCGATCCCGACACCGGCAAGGTGACCATCGAACGGTTCGCCGCCGCCGACGATTTCGGCAATATCATCAACCCGATGATCGTCTCGGGGCAGGTGCATGGCGGGATCGGCCAGGGCATCGGCCAGGCGCTGCTGGAACATGCGGTCTATGACGACGACGGCCAGCTGCTCAGCGCCTCCTACATGGATTACGCCATGCCGCGGGCCAGCGACGTGCCGTTCTACACCGTCGACCATTCCTGTCAGACGCCCTGCACCCACAACCCGCTGGGGGTGAAGGGCTGCGGCGAGGCCGGCGCCATCGGTTCGCCGCCGGCGGTGGTCAATGCGGTGGTGGATGCGCTGCGCTCGGCCGGCAAGGACATCACCCATATCGACATGCCGCTCAGCCCGGCGCGGGTCTGGGCGGCGATGCAGGGATAGCGGCTTTGAACGGGTAACCCTTTGGACGGATAACCCCCCACCCGAACCCACCCCCCGACCGGGGGGGGGGGGACGCGGCCCCGACCGGGGCCGGGG
>JBFXGQ010000401.1:0-4855 GCA_050177915.1 Pseudodonghicola sp.
CAAGCGGGCGCTGATCTGCATGTGCGTCGGCGGCGGCATGGGCATCGCCAGCATCATCGAGCGCGTCTGAGGGAGGAAAGACAGATGAGCGATTACACCTACGAGAAAGACGCCGATGGCATCGTCACCGTCACGCTGGACATGGAAGGCCAGTCGGCCAACACCATGAACCCGCGCTATGTGCCGATGATGAACGAGATCCTCGGCCGCCTGCAGTCCGAGGACGGGCTGACCGGCGTGGTCTTCGCCTCGGCCAAGAAGACCTTCTTCGCCGGCGGCGACCTGAACATGCTGCAATCCATCGACCGCGCCGATGCCGAGACCTTCGGGTTCCTCGAGGCCAACAAGGCCCCCTTCCGCGCACTTGAGAAACTGCCGGTCCCGGTGGTCGCCGCGATCAACGGCGCGGCGCTGGGGGGCGGCTATGAGCTCTGCCTCGCCTGCAACCGCCGCATCGTGGTGAACGACCCCGCCGCCGTGGTGGGCCTGCCCGAGGTGACGCTGGGCCTGCTGCCCGGCGCCGGCGGCGTAGTGCGTCTGACCGCGCTGCTGGGTCTGGAAAAGGCGCTGCCGCATCTTCTTGAGGGCAAGCCGGTCAAACCCGCCGCCGCGCTGAAAGAGGGCATGGTCGACGAGATCGTCGAGACCCGCGATGCGCTGATCCCCGCCGCCAAGGCCTGGATCAAGGCCAACCCGCAGGCCGCCACCCAGCCCTGGGACCAGAAGGGGTTCCGCTATCCCGGCGGCGACGTGCTGCATCCGCGCATCCGCCAGACCATCGTGGCCGCACCCGCCATGCTTTTCAAACGCACCCGCGGGCTGATGCCGGCGCCGGGCAAGATCCTCGACATCGCCGTCAACTCGATGCGCATGGGCTTCGACGCGGCGCTGCGGGTGGAAAGCCGCGGCCTCTGCGCGCTGGTGGTGACGCCGCAGGCCAAGGCCGCGATCGGCACCTTCTTCTTCGGCAATCAGGCGATCAAATCGGGCAAGGTGCGCCCCACGGGCGACGCCTGGAAGGCGCAGTCCGCCGCCATCCTCGGCGCCGGCATGATGGGCAGCGGCATCGCCTGGGCCCATGCCGCCGCCGGGCTGCCGACCGTGCTGAAGGACATGGAGCTGGAGAAGGCCGAAAAGGGCAAAGCCTATTCCGCCGCCCTGGCCGACCAGCGCGTCGCGCGCGGCCGGATGACCGAGGACACCCGCACCGCCCTGCTCGACCGCATCACGCCGACCGCAGACGACGCCGCCTTCGCCGGCACCGATATCATCATCGAGGCGGTGTTCGAGGATATCGACCTGAAGGAAAAGGTGATCGGCGCCACCTTCGGCCAGCTGTCCGCGGACGGCATCTACGGCTCCAACACCTCGACCCTGCCGATCTCGGTGCTGGCCGAATTCTGCCCCGACCCGACCCGTTTCATCGGGCTGCATTTCTTCTCGCCCGTCGACAAGATGAAGGTGGTCGAGATCATCATGGGCGAGAAGACCAGCCAGGACACCCTGCGCAAGGCCTATGACTACGTCCGCCAGATCGGCTACATGCCCATCGTGGTGAACGACAGCCGCGGCTTCTTCACCTCGCGCGTGTTCGGCACCTATCTGGACGAAGGTCTGGCGCTGCTCTCCGACGGCATGCCGCCGGTGGCCATCGAACGCGCCGCCTGGATCGCCGGCATGCCGGTGGGGCCGCTGGCGGTGCATGACGAAACCTCGCTGGTGCTCAGCCAGAAGGTGCGCAAGACCCATGAGGCACTGGACCAGCGGCTCGGCACCGACAGCGGCTTCGGCGCCCATAACGTCGCCTCGCACCGCATCGTCGACGCCATGCTGGCGCTGGACCGCGGCGGCCGTCACTATGGCGGCGGCTTCTACGACTACGCCGCCGACGGCAGCAAGTCGCTCTGGCCCGGGCTCAGCCAGTTCGCCACCGGCAACGGCACGGTCACGCCGCAGGAGGCGGTGGACCGGCTGCTCTACCGTCAGGCGATCGAGACACTGCGCTGCCTCGACGAAGGCGTGCTGAACACCGAGGTGGAGGCCAATCTGGGCGGCATCTTCGCCATCGGCTTCCCGGCCCATACCGGCGGCGCCATCCAGTTCATCCGCGGCATCGGCATCGACGCCTTCGCCGTCCGCGCGGCGGAACTGGCCGAGACCTGGGGCGAGCGTTTCGCGCTGCCCGAAGGGGCGCTCGACCGGCTGCGCGCCACCACAGCAAAGGCCGCATGATGACCGACGCCCCCCTTACCATCACCTGCGACGGCGCCATCGCCTCCGTCACCATGCAGCGGCCCGAGGCGGTCAACGCGCTCAACGGCGCGCTGCGCGCCGCGCTGCGCGATGCGGTCGACCGGATCGAGACCGACCCGGAGATCCGCGTGGCGATCCTGCGCGGCGCCGGGCGCGGCTTCTGCGCCGGCGCCGATCTGACCGAGGGGCTGCAGCCCCCGGTCCACCAGCGGATCGAGACCGAATATCGCCCGATCCTGACCGGCATCGCCGGATCCTCCAAGATCTGGATCGCCCAGGTCCATGGCGCCGCCGCCGGCATCGGCGCGGCGCTGGCGATGAACTGCGATCTGGTCACCATGTCCGAGGATGCCACCATCTACATGGCCTTCGCGGCCATCGGCCTGATCCCCGACGGCGGCAACGTCTGGCTGCTGGAACGCGCCATGGGCCCGCGCCGGGCGCTGCAGGCGATCCTCGAAGGCCGCCGCATCCCGGCGGCCGAGGCGCTGGAGCTGGGCCTGGTCAACGAGCTCCACGCCCCTGAGGCGCTGGAGGAGGCCACGCTGGCGATGGCCCGGCGCATCGCGGCCGGCGCGCCGCTGGCGGCGGCGGCGGCCAAACGGCTGCTGCGGCGGATCGACGGGCTCTCCTACGGCGAGGCGATCACCGCCGAGGCGCTGGAACAAAGCCCGCTCAGCACCAGCGCCGATTTCGCCGAGGGCGTCGCCGCCTTCCTCGAAAAGCGCAAACCGGCGTTCCGGGGCCGCTGACCGCAAGGGGCGCCGCTCGACGCCGGCGCCCCCCCTTTTCCGGGCCCTTTTTCTGGCTGGAAATATCCTCGGGGGGTGAGCGGCCATCGGCCGCGAGGGGGCAGACAGCCCCCTGCCTCACGCAGACGGCCGCTCCCCCGCTCAGACGGCTCAGAACCCCAGGTACTTCTGGCGCACCTCGTCATCGCCCTCCAGCTCGGCGCTGCTGCCTTCCCATTCGACGCGGCCGCGCTGGATGATGAAATGCTTGTCGGCGATCCGCAGCAGGTCCTTGAGGTTCTTGTCCACCACCAGGATCGACATCCCCTGCGCGGCGATCTCGCTCAGCGCGGTCCAGATCTTCTGCCGCACCAGCGGCGCCAGCCCCTCGGTCGCCTCGTCGAGGATCAGCAGTTTCGGGTTGGTCATCAGCGCCCGGCCGATCGCCAGCATCTGCTGCTCGCCCCCCGACAGCAGGTTGCCCATCGAAGAGAGCCGCGTCTCCAGCTCGGGAAACAGCGCGAACACCTTCTCCACCGTCCAGGGGTCGGCGACGCCCAGATGGTTGCTGGCGGTGGCGATCAGGTTTTCCATCATCGACAGGTTGGGAAAGATCTGCCGCCCCTCGGGCACCAGACCGATGCCGAGATTGGCGGTCCGGAAGCTGGGCCGGCCGATCAGCTCCTCACCGTCGAATGTGATCGACCCGCCGCTCGCCTTCACGATGCCCATGATCGAATTGATGGTGGTGGTCTTGCCCATGCCGTTGCGGCCCAGCAGCGTCGCCACCTGCCCCGCCTCCAGCCGCATGTTGACGCCGAACAGCGCCTGGCTCGAGCCGTAGTGCGTCGTCAGATTGTCCAGAACCAGCATCGGCTATTCCTCGCCCAGATAGGCATGCTGCACCGCCTCGTTGCCGCGGATCTCGTCCGGGGTGCCGGTGGCGATGATATGGCCGTAGACCAGCACCGAAATGCGGTCGGCCAGCGCGAAGACCGCGTCCATGTCGTGTTCGATCAGCAGGATGGTGTGCTGGCCCTTGATGTCGCGCAGCAGCCCGACCATCTGGGCGCTCTCCTCGATGCCCAGCCCCGCCATCGGCTCGTCCAGCAGCATCAGTTCGGCCCGCGCCCCCAGCGCGATGGCGATCTCCATATGCCGGTGCTCGCCATGGCTCAGCGCCACGGTGGGCTGATCGGCCTTGTCGGCCAGCCCGACACGCTCCAGCAGTTCCATCGCCTCGCGCCGCAGATGGGCGATCTTGCGCGCCGGCTTGATGAAGCGGAAGGAATGGCCGTCGCGCGCCTGCAGCGCCAGGGCGATATTGTCGATCACGCTCATCTCAAGGATCAGCGAGGTGATCTGGAACGACCGGGTGATGCCCAGATGCGCCCGCTTGTAGGGCGCCAGCGTGGTGATGTCGCGGCCCTTGAACCGGACCCGCCCGCTGTCGGGCCGCTGCATGCCACAGAGCTGGCTGATCATCGTGGTCTTACCGGCCCCGTTGGGGCCGATGATCGCGTGCAGCTCGCCCGCCGCGACGCTCAGGTTCAGATCGTCGGTGGCCTTGATGCCGCCGAAGCTCTTGTTCAGGCCCGCGACCTCCAGAACGACGCTCATTCCCCGGCCTCCCCGCGCCCGCGCAGCAGCCCCGCCAGACCGCCGCGCGCGAACAGCACGACCGCCATCAGCATCAGGCCGAAGGGCAGATGCCAGTAGATGGTGATGGAGGACAGGATCTCCTCGACCACGATGAAGGCGATGGAACCCAGCACCGGCCCCAGCGTGGTCGCGGCGCCGCCGAGGATCACCATGAACATCAGCTCGCCCGAGCGCGACCAGTCAATCATCTCGGGCGAGATGAAGGTGGT
>JBFXGQ010000402.1:0-4834 GCA_050177915.1 Pseudodonghicola sp.
TCTTGTCGATCAGCGCCTGCAGCGCCTCGCGCTCGGGGCTGAACCAGAAGCCGTTATAGATCAGCTCGGCATAGCGCGGCATGATCGAATCCTTCAGGTGGCCGGCGCCGCTGTCCATGGTGATCTGCTCGATCCCGCGGTGCGCTTCCAGCAGGATGGTGCCACCGGGGGTTTCGTAGACGCCGCGGGACTTCATGCCGACGAAGCGGTTTTCCACGAAGTCGAGCAGGCCGATGCCATGCTTGCCGCCAAGTTCGTTCAGCTTGGTCAGGATGGTCGCGGGCGACATCGCCTCGCCGTTGATCGCCACCGCGTCACCCTTTTCAAAGGTCACTTCGATGAACTCGGGCTCGTTCGGCGCCTCCTCGACCGGAACGATGCGCTGCGCGACATAGTCGGGCGCTTCCACGGCCGGATCTTCCAGCACCGTGCCCTCGGAGGAGGTGTGCAGCAGGTTCGCGTCGACCGAGAACGGCGCCTCGCCCCGCTTGTTCTTGGCGATCGGGATCTGGTTCTGCTCGGCGAATTCCAAAAGCTTGGTGCGGCTGGTCAGATTCCATTCGCGCCAGGGCGCGATCACCTTGATCGAGGGGTCGAGCGCCGCGACACCCAGTTCGAAGCGAACCTGATCGTTGCCCTTGCCGGTGGCGCCATGGGCGACGGCATCGGCGCCGGTGCGCTGCGCGATCTCGACCAGATGCTTGGAGATCAGCGGACGGGCGATCGAGGTGCCCAGCAGATAGAGCCCCTCGTAAACCGCATTGGCGCGGAACATCGGGAAGACGAAGTCGCGGACGAATTCTTCGCGCACATCCTCGATGTAGATGTTCTCGGGCTTGATGCCCAGCATCTCGGCCTTCTTGCGGGCGGGCTCCAGTTCCTCGCCCTGGCCGAGATCGGCGGTGAAGGTGACCACCTCGCAACCGTATTCGGTTTGCAGCCATTTCAGGATGATCGAGGTGTCGAGGCCACCGGAATAGGCCAGAACGACTTTCTTGGGCGCGGACATGGGGGTTCCCTCTAAACGAATGACGGATGGGGCGTAGCGGTTTTTGCCCCTAGGAGCAAGGCGGGGTGCATGGGGCCGCATTGACAGTCGCCGCGTGCCGCCGGTATCGGTGCAACCCTAGAGAGAATGATCAGGGTATTCCGATGTTTCGCATTTTTCGACATGCATTGAAAATGATCTTCGCGGATCTGGGGGCAGCCCTGAAGATCTCGCTGCCGGTCATTGCGATGCTCATCCTGGGCCTGTTGCTGCTGCCGACGACGCCCGAGGCGGTCGCGGCCGGAACTGAACTGCCGGGCCCGGTGCTGCGGATTGCCCTTCAGCTGCTCGGCGGTTTCGCCACGCTCTGGGTGGCGGTGGCCTGGCACCGCTATGTCTTGCTGTCGGAGTATCCCGGCTCTGTGCTGCCGGCGTTCCATGGCGGCCGGGTGCTGGCCTATTTCGGCTGGAGCGTGGTGTTGGGCGTCGTGCTGTTCGTGCTTCCCGGGGCGATCATCGCCCTGCTGGCCTGGGCGGTGACCGGCGGATTGACCGAGGAGCTGTCGGCCGGGGTGATCCTGCCGATCTTTCTGGCGGCGCTGGTGCTGGTCTGGGTGTCGGTGCGTCTGTCGCTGGTCCTGCCTGCCGCGGCGATCGGGGAACGGCTCGGGCTCCGGGGCTCGTGGCAGGCGACCCGGCCGATTGCTCTGGGCATCGTCGGCCTGTTTTTCCTGACGCTCGGCTTCGGCATGCTGCTGATGGTCGGGGTGGTGCTGTCGTTCTATGCCCTGCCGCTGGCCGGACAGATCGCGACGGTCATCGTCCAGTGGATCATGACGCTGCTGCAGCTGAGCATCCTGACCACGATTTACGGCGTCTATGTCCAGGGGCGCAGTCTGGACTGAGGCGGCAGGCCGGTATGCCGATGTAGACCTTGCTTTGGCCGGGCCGTTGCGGCAGGGAGGCGGGCATGACCAGTTTTCAGGATAAGGTGCGGATTGCCGAGCGCGCGATGCGCGAGGTCTTTCCCGAGACGCCCTTGCAGCGCAACGCCCATCTGTCGGAGAAATACGGCGCCGACATCTGGCTCAAGCGCGAGGATCTGACGCCGGTGCGCAGCTACAAGCTGCGCGGGGCGTTCAATGCCATGCGCAAGGTGATCGCGGCGCGGCCCGATCAGCGGCTTTTCGTCTGCGCCAGCGCCGGCAACCACGCCCAGGGCATGGCCTATATGTGCCAGCACTTCGGGGTGCAGGGCGTGATCTTCATGCCGGTGACGACGCCGCAGCAGAAGATCCAGAAGACCAAGGTCTTTGGCGGCGCGGCGGTCGAGGTGCGGCTGACCGGCGACTATTTCGACGACACCCTGGCTGAGGCGCAGCGGTTCTGCGCCGCGCAGGGCGGGCATTTCCTGGCACCTTTCGACGATGCCGATGTGATCGAGGGGCAGGCCAGCGTCGCGGTGGAGATCGCGGCGCAGATGGGCGGCGTGCCCGACCACGTCATCCTGCCGGTGGGCGGTGGCGGCCTGTCGTCGGGGGTGCGGTCCTTTTTCGGCACGGCCTGCGGCTATTCCTTCGTCGAGCCCGCGGGCGGCCGCAGCCTGGCGGCGGCGCTGGCGGCCGGAGAGCCGGCGACGCTGGACCGGGTGGACAGTTTCGTCGACGGCGCCGCGGTGGCGCGGATCGGCGCGCTGCCCTTCGCGCGGCTGGCGGATGTCGACCCGGCGGATGTGCTGGCCGCGCCCGAGGACCGGATCTGCGTCACGATGATCGAGATGCTGAACATCGAGGGTATCGTGCTGGAGCCCGCCGGTGCGCTGGCGGTGGATGCGCTGGCCGATGTGGCGGACAGGATCGGCGGCAAGACCGTGGTCTGCGTCACCTCCGGCGGCAATTTCGATTTCGAACGTCTGCCTGAGGTCAAGGAACGCGCGCAACGATATTCCGGGGTGAAGAAATATTTCATCCTGCGGTTGCCGCAGCGCCCCGGTGCGCTGAAGGATTTCCTTGAGATCCTGGGCTCCGAGGACGACATCAGCCGCTTCGAATACCTGAAGAAATCTGCGCGGAACTTCGGCTCCGTGCTGATCGGGATCGAAACGCTGCGGCCGGAGAATTTCGGCCAGCTGTTCGCGCGGCTGGATGCGGCGGGCTATGCCTATACCGACATCACCAATGACGAGACGCTGGCGCAGTTCGTGATCTGACCGCCGCGACGGCGGGCCGATCGCTCAGGCGGCGAGGTGATCGCGCAGGCCTTCGAAAAAGGTCGTCTTGGAATGCTCATAGCCCCGGACGATGGCGGCGACGTCGACGTCGTCGGCCTTGCCCTCGGCGGCGAACCTTTCGCCATCCTGGCAGAGATCGGAGAAGGTGGCGAAGCCCAGGTTGAGCGCGCTTCCCTTGAGAAAGTGAAGGTCCTGTTCCAGCTGGCTGCGATCGTCATCCTGGCGCAGCCGCGCGATCACGCCCTCGACCTCGTCAAGGAACAGGTCGATGACTTCCTGAAAATCTTCCGGCCCGACCTCTTCACGCAGCTCGTTCACGCGTGACCATAGAATCATGATACACCCACAATATTAACACCCCGACCCGGTGGTGACCCTAGGCCTGTGGCGGTAAATACGGAGTTAAGCCGCGCCGGTTCCGGCGGAACTGGCGAAGACATGCCGTTTCACATCATGTTAAGGGCTTGAGTGGAATAGTACGCCGGACCGGTCCTGGCCGGGACGGACGTTGGGACACACGACAGGAAGGCGACGCTGCTGAGCATGACGGGGGAGATCGAAATGCATCCGGCCTCGGGTGCGATCCGGCGTGTGCTGGTGGTGGACGACAGCCGCCTGCAGCGCCACATTCTGATCAGCTCTCTGAAGAAATGGGGCTTCTCGGTCATTGAGGCCTCCAGCGGCGAACAGGCGATGGAGATCTGCCGTGCCGACCCGCCCGACGTGATCCTGAGCGACTGGATGATGCCGGGGATGAGCGGGCTGGATTTCTGCCGCGCCTTCCGCAAGATGCCGACCGACGGGTACGGCTATTTCATCCTGCTGACCTCGAAAAGCGACAAGAACGACATCGCCAAGGGGCTGGACGCCGGCGCCGACGATTTCCTGACCAAGCCGGTGAACTCGCACGAGCTCAGGGCGCGGATTTCGGCCGGGGCGCGCATCCTCAGCATGCAGCGCGAACTGTCGGCAAAGAACCGGGTGATCTCGGAGACGCTGGACAAGCTGCGCAAGGCGCATGACGCCATCGACAAGGATCTGATCCAGGCCCGCAAGATCCAGGAATCCCTGGTGCCCGAGCTGACCCGCGCCTTCGGCGCCTCGCGGGTCAGCCTGTTGTTGAAGCCCTGCGGCCATATCGGCGGCGATCTGGTGGGGATGTTCTCGCCCGGCGGCGATCGGATCGGCTTCTACTGCATCGACGTCTCGGGGCATGGCATCACCTCGGCGATGATGACGGCGAAACTGGGGGGCTATCTCTCCAGCACCTATCTCGATCAGAACGTGGCGATGGAGAAGCGGCACGAAAGCGGCTATGCGCTGCGGCCGCCGGCCGAGGTGGCGCGGATCATGAACGAAAGGGTCACCGCCGACGCCGGGGTCGAGGAATATTTCACCATGGTCTACGCCACCGCCGATCTGAAGACCGGCAAGGTGCAGATGGTGCAGGCCGGCCATCCGCATCCGCTGATCCTGCGCCGCGACGGCAGCGCCGCGTTTCTGGGCGAGGGCGGCGTGCCGGTGGGGCTGCTGCCGGATCTGGAATACAGCCAGTTCGAAACGCAGATGCAGCCGGGCGACCGGCTGCTGCGCTAGTCCGACGGGTTCACCGAAGG
>JBFXGQ010000403.1:0-4830 GCA_050177915.1 Pseudodonghicola sp.
TGCAGCCCGAGGATGGTGACCAGCGGCATGGCGATATTGCGCACCCCATGCACCCAGATCACCCGCCAGCCGGGTTCGCCCCGAGCGCGAGCGGCGGCGATATAGGGCTGCTCCAGCACCTCGATCAGGGTGGCGCGGGTCAGCCGGGTGATCATCGCGATGAAATAGGTCGACAGCGTCAGCGCCGGCAGGATGATGTGATAGATCCCGGTCCAGAAATCGCTCCAGGGCGAGACATAGCCCATCACCGGGAACAACCCCAGCTTCACCCCGAAGAACCAGATCAGCAGGATGCCCAGCAGGAACGACGGAAAGGCGGTGCCGGTCAGCGCGAAGACGGCGGCGCCGGCGTCAAAGACGGTGTCCTTCTTGACCGCCGACAGCACCCCCAGCGGCACCCCGATCAGCACCGCGAAGGCCAGCGAGAAGGAGGCCAGCGTCAGCGTCACCGGCAGCGCCTCGAGGAAGGCATAGGTGAAGATGTCGGTGCGGGCGACGAAGGAGGTACCCCAGTCGCCCTGCACGAAATTCAGCGCCCAGCGGGCGTATTGCACGAGAAAGGGCTGATCCAGCCCCATCTCGGCCACCAGCGAATCGTAGGCTTCTTGCGAATACTCCGATCCGAGCATGATCTGGACCGGGTCGCCCGGTGCCAGTTTCAGAAGACCGAAACTGGCGACCGAGACGACAAACAGAACGACGACCGTCTGTCCGATCCTGGCAAGCGCCTGCAGGAGCATCAGCCCAGGCTCACCGTGTGCAGGTTGACCAGATCCGCGGGGATGTAGTTGAAGCCCTGCACCTTCTTCGAGAACAGCTTGTAGATCGGCATATGCGCCATGATCGCGATCGGCGCCTCGTCCATCAGCAGGTCCTCGGCCGCATAGTAGAGCTTGCGACGTTCCTCGACCCCGAGAAGCACCTGCGCCTGGGCGCAATAGTCGTCGAAGCCGGTGTTCTTCCAGCCGCAGAAGTTCCAGGCGCCGTCCGATTTGAACTCGGGATACAGCGTCTCGTCGGGGTCGAGGTCGGCAACCCATTCGAAATCGTACATGTCGAAATCGCCCGCGTTGCGCCGCTTGATCCAGGCCGCAGGCTCGATCAGCTCGAGATTGGCCTTGATGCCGATCTTCTCCAGCATCGGCGCCACGGTCTGGGCGATACGGGTGCCGACCGGGCCACGCTCGGCCATGATATAGGTCGCCTCGATCTGGCCCTGATTGGCCGCCTTGGCGCGGAAGGCCTTGGCCTTGTCCAGATCGAACCACTGACCGCGGCCCGAGGTGGAGATATTGGGATCGAAGAAACCCGACATCGGCGGCGAGATCGGCGAATAGGCCTGTTGCGCCCGGCCGAAATAGGCCTGTTTCACCAGGGTTTCGCGATCCAGCCCCCAGGCCACCGCGCGGCGCAGGTTGATATCGTCGAACGGCGCCTTGCGGCAGTTCATGCCGACGAAGGTATAGTTGCCCTCGATCTCGCCATAGAGCGTGGCATTGGGGAAGGCGGCGGCCTGGTTGACCAGCTGCATCGGGCAGTCGGTCATGCCGTCGATCTGGCCCGCCATCAGCGCCGCCAGCGCGGTCGAGGCCTCTTTCATCAGCACGAAGGTGGCGCGTTCCAGCTTCGGCAGGCCGGGTTCGAAGTAATCCGGGTTCGCCTCCAGCTCGATCGCGTCGTTCTCGCGCCAGGAGACGAATTTGAACGGGCCGGTGCCGACCGGATTGCGGCCGTAGTCGGCGCCGTATTTCTGCACCGCCGCCGGGCTGACGATGGTGCCCGCGCGCCCGGTCGAGCCGGTCAGCGCCACCGGCAGGAAGGCATAGGGTTTCGAGAACTTCAGCCGCACCGTCAGCGGATCGACGATCTCGATCTCGTCGAGCAGCGCCAGCTTCCAGGCATGCGGCGATTTCGGCTCGCCCTGCTTGACCCGCAGCAGCGAGAATTTCACCGCCTCGGCATCGCAGGGGGTGCCGTCGTGGAACTTCACCCCGTCGCGCAGCTTGAAGACATGGGTCTTGTCGTCTTCCAGATCCCAGGTCTCGGCCAGATCGGGCTCGAAGCGCACGGCCGAGCCGTCATAGGTGATTTTCAGTAGGCCGTTGTGGATGTTGTTGATGATCTGGATCGCCGACAGGAAGCCGGTGAAATGCGGATCCAGCGTGTCGATCACCTTGACCGAGGCGATCTTGATATGGCCGCTCTGCTGCGCCCGGGCCAGCGAGGGGAAGCTGCCGGCGGTGGCGGCGGCCAGGATCCCGGCGCCCGCCCCTTGCAGGAACACGCGGCGCCCGAACTTCGCCGAAAGGCGATCAGCCAGGACCTTCTTGTGATCTATGTCTGTCATGTCTTGTCTCTCCTGTTGGCATCATGTCCTCCCATTTCCGTCTGGCCGGGGTGCTGGCATCGCGCTCTTGTCGCCCCGTTTGCTTGGGATCCTGCAGGTCTCCCGTCCTGCAGGCCCCTTCACATGAATTCAGCTTGACCATTTATGTATACATATTCAAGATGAAAGTGCACCGATGGCAGGGACAAGTACAACGTGACTATTCGGACGGCAGAAAGCATATTCGACGCCCTGATCGCGGGGATCGTCGCCGGGCAGATGTGCCCGGGAGAGCCCCTGGTCGAACAGGCGCTGGCCGAACAGTTCGGCGTGTCGCGCACCCCCGTGCGCGAGGCGTTGCACCGGCTGGAACAGGCCAATCTGGCCGAACGCGGCCCCCGACGCGCCTTTTTCGTGCGCAAGATGAAGGCAGAGGACCTGGCCGAGCTCTTCGAAGCGGCCGGTGAGGTGGAAAGCGTTCTGGCGGCGCTGGCCGCCCACCGGATGAGCGAGATCGAACGCCACACCCTGATGACGATTCTCGACGAGGGCGAGGCCTGCGGCGACGACCCCGAAGCCTATGGCGAGATCAACACCCGCTTTCACGAGACGATCAAGAACGGGGCACATAACGCCATCCTGGCGGCGACGCTGGACGACCTGAACCTGCGCACCCAGGCCTGGCGCGCCGCCAACTTCCACGAGAATCAGCGGCGGCTGGCCACCTCGCGCGCCGAACACCGCGCCATCGCCGAGGCGATTCTGGCCCGCGACGCCGACGAGACCCGGCGCCGGATGTGCAGCCATGTCGCCGCCTCTTACGTTGTTGCCGCCGACCTTCTGGCGCGCCGCGATCTCTGACCCCTTCCTGCCGCCGACGCGGCCCTCTCCTTAGGACCCTGCCATGCCCGACCTGACGCTGACGCTTGAACTCCTGGCGGTTCTGATCGTGATCGGCGGTCTCGCCGGCGTGCTGGCGGGGTTGCTGGGGGTCGGCGGCGGCATCGTGCTGGTGCCCGCCTTCTTCTTCACCTTCCAGACCCTGGGCTATGACGGGCCGCAGATCATGCAGGTCTGCCTCGGCACCTCGCTGTCGACCATCATCGTCACCTCGATCCGTTCCGTGCTCAGCCACAGCCGCAAGGGCGCGGTCGACTGGGACATCCTGAAAGGCTGGGCCCCCGGCATCGTCCTGGGGGCGATCGTGGGCGTGCTGGCGGCGGCCTCGCTGCGCTCGGCCAGCCTGCAGATGATCTTCGGCGTGCTGGCGCTGATCATCGGCGCCTATATGGGGCTGGGGCGTAGCGACTGGCGGCTGGCCGAGACCATGCCGAAGGGCGGCAGGCAATATCTGTTCTCGCCGGTGATCGGCTTTCTGTCGGTGCTGATGGGCATCGGCGGCGGCAGCTTCGGCGTGCCCTTCATGACGCTGCACAACGTGCCGATCCACCGCGCGGTGGCCACCGCGGCGGGCTTCAGCGTGCTGATCGCCATTCCCTCGGCCATCGGCTTCCTGCTCCTGCCCATCGACGCGGCCTCGCGCCCGCCGTTCACCCTGGGGGCGGTGAACGGCCCGGCCTTCCTGGTGGTGATCGCCATGACGCTGCTGACCGCGCCGCTCGGGGTCCGGCTGGCGCATTCGCTCGACCCCAAGCCGCTGAAGCGGATCTTCGGCCTGTTCCTCGCCCTGGTCGCGCTGAACATGCTGCGCAAGGTGCTGCTGGGCTGAGCCCGGCGCCCGGCCTCCCGGCGCCTTCCGCTTTCATCTTGGCGCAAATACCTCGGGGGTGAGCGGCCGGCAGGCCGCGAGGGGGCCGCGCCCCCTGGCCGCGGTGGCGATCCGCGCCTGACCGTGGCTGCGCGACCCACCGGGGCCCCATCGGGGGTAAGACGGCCGACAGGACCGGACGGAAAAGCGGCCGCCGGTCCAGGCGCCGCGCGGGCTATCGGGGTGGTGCGCACGCCCGCGGCCCGGGGCGGAGCGCCGGCGGGCGCCCTCAATCCCCGGCCTCAGTTCCCGGCCTCAGTCGCCGGCCTCAGTCGCCGGCCTCAGTCGCCGGCCTCAGTCGCCGGCCTCAGTCGCCGGCCTCAGTCCCCGGCAACCTCTGCCGGGCGCGCCATGTTCGGCCGGCGCGGGATGTCGTCGCGGGGCGACACCGTCTGCCGCTCGATCATCCGGTGCACCCGCAGCGGGCGGGCGCCCCGGTGCAGCGCGCTCAGCTGGTCGGAGACCCCCGCATCCGCCTGGGTGCGCCGCTCGTGATGGCGGATATATTCGACCCAGGTCGGCACATGATAGGATTCGGTCCACAGATCCGGGTTCTCCAGATCGCGCAGCAGCGCCCAGTGCTGCGCCCCGTCGCGGATGCGGATGCGCCGGCGCTGCCCCATCAGGTCGAGAAAACGCGGCACATCGGCCTGGTCGATCTCGTAATCGACCATGACCATGATCGGCCCGCTGCGCGGCGTGATATCCAGCTGCAGCGGCGGTTCGGTGAAACGAT
>JBFXGQ010000404.1:0-4830 GCA_050177915.1 Pseudodonghicola sp.
TGACCCTTCTTGACGTTCACCGCCGCGCCGGTCTCGCCGGCGGCGACCAGCAGGTCGGTCTGCCGGCAGAGGAAGGCGGGGATCTGCAGGATGTCCACCGCCTGCGCGGCAGGCGCGCATTGGTCGGGGGCATGCACATCGGTCAGGGTCGGCACGCCGATCGCGGCGCGGACCTCCTCCAGAACCTTGAGCCCGGCGTCGATGCCCAGCCCCCGCTTGCCCGAGACCGAGGTGCGGTTGGCCTTGTCGTAGGACGCCTTGAAGACATATTGCGCGCCGGCGGCGTCGCAGATCTCCTTCATGCGGCCCGCGATCATCTGGGCGTGGTCGCGGCTTTCCAGCTGGCAGGGGCCGGCAATGACGGTCAGCGGCCGGTCATTGCCGATGGTCAGATCGGCGACGTTTACATGTGTCATGAGGGCTATGCGGTTACCTGTTCGCGGAGAATCGAAGCGGTCAGCGAGATCATCAGGTAGATACCGGAAAAGATCAGGAATGCCAAAATCGTATTCTCGAACTTGCGCGGATAGGCGGGTTCCTGACTGGCGACCGGCTCGACCGAGGTGGTCAGATAGCGCACCTGGCGATTGGCCTCCATCCGGGTCTGTTCCACCTGTTGCAGCGCCGATTGCAGCATCATGTCGCGGGTGGCCAGGTCGGCCTGGGCCATCTGGATCCGGACCGACAGCTGGGCCAGCGAATTCTCGCCCTTCGAGGCATCGACCATCTTGGCGTTCAGCTGGTCGAGCAGCGCCTGCAACCGCCGCACATCGCCGCGCGCACCGTCGACCTTGGCCTGGTTGGGGCGCGGGTTGTCCGTCAGGGCGGCCAGCTCCAGCTGTTTCTCCTGCAGCTGCATTTCGATGTTGTTGATCTGGCCGCGCAGCGCCGCGATCACCCCCTCGGGGTCCAGGATCGCGCCCTGCTGTTGCAGCGTCACCAGCGCCTCCTGCGCCTTGCGCCGCTCGATCTGGGCGTTCTCGAACCCCTTGAGCGCATCGCGCATCTGGTCGGAGCGCTTCTGTTCGCTCAGGTGGTTCACCCGGTCCTCGGCATAGGACAGCAGGCTGCGGGCGAAATCGGCGCTGACCTCGGGGTCGGCGGCGACCACCTCCATCCGGATCACGCCCTCGGTCGGGTCGTAGCCGATCTTCACGTCCTTGGAATAGAGCTTGTAGGCCTGTTCGTTGGTCGGATCCTCGGGCAGCCGCTGGATCGGGTCGATCCAGGGTTGGCTGAAATGCGCCTTGAAACCCTGGTCGCGGTCCAGCCGCAGCATGGCGTCCTTGGATTGCAGATAGGATTGCACCGCGATGGAATCCTGGCTGGTGGCGAATTGCGTGCCGCTGAGCAGGCTGCCCAGGCCGGTGCCGCCGCCGGCGTTGTCGGCCTTGAGGATCAGGAACTCCGACTTGGTGGCATACATCGGCGTCGCCATGGCGTAGAAATACCAGCCCACCAGCGCCGTCGGGATCGCCACGAAGAAGAACAGCCGCGTCAGCAGCAGCGCCATCTTCTTGCGTCGGCGGTTGGCGATATCGCGCTGGATGGCGGTGATTTCCTGGTCGCGCTGCTCGGCCGGGCTCAGCTCGGTCGAGGGCAGGGTCTGGGGATGCACCGGCACGGTCTGCGGCAACTGCACCCGGCCCAGCGGCGCCTCGTCGCCGTCGCCGTCACCGTCGCTGCGCGGTACCACCAGTTCCAGCATGTTCGAACGCTGGAACGGGTCGATTCCCTGTTGTCTGAGCAGCCGCACCGCCTCGAAATCCGAGGTGGCGGGCAGGTTGTGTTTCTGCGCCACCCGGCGGGCCATGCGCAGCTGGCGGCCGGTCAGGCCTTCGTTCCGGATCGCGTCGATCTCGGCCTCGGCACTGGTTTCGCGGGCCGAGGCGACCAGACCGCTGCGCAGGGTGGCAGCGTCCCTTGCGGCAGCCTCTCCCATCGCGTCGGCGGTCGCATCCGCCATTGCGGCGCCGGCCGTGGTGGCGGGCCGCGCCGGGGCTTCGGTCGCGGTTTCGGGGCGCACGTCGGCACGAGGCCCGGGGGCGGCGTCGGGCGTCGCTCCGGCCATCGCTCCGGCCATCGCGTCGGCCATGGTGTCGGGCTGCACGGCGGCCGCGTCGCCGCTGCTGGCGACCACCCGCGGACGCAGCCGCTCGACCTCGGGCGCGCGCATCCCGGCGCTTTCCGCGCCCGTCGCCTGGTCCAGCTCAGCGGCACTCTGCGTGCCGGTCGGGCTGCTGCGCCGGATGCGGAATTTCCTAGCCTTGGGTTTCGTAGTCATAAAGCCGCTTCGCCTCTTCCAAGGTATCGAACATATGCAATTTGCCGTTCATCAGAACCGCCGCCGAGCGGGCGAATTTCTCAAGGGTTGCGGCCTGGTGCGACACGATCACGATGGTGGTCGTACGCAGCCGCTCCTTCAGGATCGCGCCCGCCTTGCGGTTGAACTCCACATCCGTGGTGCTCGGCATGCCCTCGTCGATGAGATAAATATCGAAATCCAGCGCCAGCATCAGCGCAAAAGAAAACCGCGCCCGCATCCCCGAGGAATAGGTGCCGATCGGCTGGTCGAAATATTCGCCCAGATTGCACAGCCAGCGACAATAGGCCTCGACGTAGTCGGGGTCCATTCCATAGAGCTTGGCGATATAGCGGGCGTTCTCCATCGCCGAGACGCGGCTGACCACCCCGCCCATGAAGCCCAGCGGGAAGGAGATCTTGCAGCCGCGGCGAATCTCGCCCTCGTCCGGTTTCTCCAGCCCGGCCATCATGTTGATCAGCGTGGTCTTGCCGGTGCCGTTGGGGGCCAGAATGCCCAGCGACCGGCCCAGCTCGACCCGGAAGGAGACACGGTCCAGGATCACCTTGCGGCGGGTCCCGGTCCAGAAGGATTTGCTCACATTGTCGAATTCAAGCATTGCGTCTTCCGGAACTGCGGATGCAGTCTTGGGGCTCCCTGCGTCGTCTCGCTCTGGCTTATGCTCAGGCCTGCCTCTTTATCAGAGGAGTATTAACGGCTTACAGGGCGAATTGGGCTACATTATGTCGAAACGTGAAACAAAAAGCCAACAAGATTGGGGCCGGATTGGGGCGGGGGTGGCGGGCTGCCCGGGGGATGCGGCGGCGGCGCCCCCGCGGTGGGGATGGGCTGCAATCTGCCGGATCGTTTCCTATATCGCAACGGATGATTAAGCCTTGTTCCCCATTCCGGAGCCCGCGGGCCGATGGTTGAGCCGACCGATCTGATCGCCGAGATCCGCGCCTGCCGGCGCTGCGCCGCGCGGTTCGCCGCCACCGCCACGGCGCATGCGCCGCGCCCGGTGGTCTGGTTCCGCCCGGGCGCGCGCATCCTGATCGCCGGTCAGGCGCCCGGCGCCCGCGTGCATGCCTCGGGCCGGCCGTTCACCGATCCCTCCGGCGACCGGCTGCGCGACTGGCTGGGGATGGACGAGGCCGCCTTCTACGATCTGTCCCGGGTGGCGGTGGTGCCGATGGCCTTTTGTTTCCCCGGCTACAACGACCGCAAGGCCGATCTGCCGCCGCCGCCGATCTGCGCACGCACCTGGCACGATCGCGTGATGGCGGCGCTGCCGGAGGTCGAGCTGACGATTCTGGTCGGCGGCCATGCCCATCGCTGGCACATGGGGGCGAAGACCCCGGTGACCGAGACCGTGGCGGGCTGGCGCGCGCATGCGCCGCGCGTCTTCCCCTTGCCTCACCCGTCCTGGCGCAATACCGCATGGCTGAAGAAAAACCCGTGGTTCGAGACCGAGCTGGTGCCGGTCCTGCGCGCCCGGGTGCAGGAGGTTCTGAATGACGACCGAGACCCGCGACCTGACGCCGATTGACGCCGCCCATGCCGCGATGGAGGCCGTGCCGGACAGTGACGCCGCACGGCTGCGCTTTTACGAGCGGGTCGCCGATGCTGAGCTTTACCTGCTGCTGACCGAGGAGGCCGAGGGCGAGCAGATCTCGCCCGAGCTCTTCGAGGTCGAGGAGGGCCGTTTCGTGCTGGCCTTCGACCGCGAGGAGCGGCTGGCGCAATTCGCCGAACGGGTGGCGCCCTATGCCGCCTTCTCGGGGCGGGTGCTGGCGCAGATGCTGGCGGGGCAGGGGATCGGACTGGGGCTCAACCTGGGCGTGGCGCCCTCGGCGATCCTGATCCCGCCGGCGGCGATGGACTGGCTCTGCCAGACGCTGGACCACGCGCCCGAGGAGACCGAGGCGCGGTTCGCCCAATTCACCGCGCCGGGCGGGCTGCCCGAGGCGCTGATCGCGGCGATCGACACCAAGCTGGCCACCGCCACCGGGCTGGCCAAGGCCGCCTTTCTGGTTGGCACCGTCGACGCCGCCGGCGGGCGCGGCCATCTGCTGGGCTTCGTCGATGCAGTGGAGCCGGCGCAGGGCGCGCTGGCCAAGGCGGCCAGCGAGGCGCTGACCTTTTCCGGCATCGAGGCCGGCGCGATGGACGTGGGCTTCTTCGCCGGCGACGATCCGGTGACCGCGCGGCTCGCCGCGGTGGGGCTGCGCTTCGACCTGCCGGAGCCGGCCAAGCCCGAGCCGCTGTTCCAGCAGGCGCCGGGCAGCAACCCCGACAAGCCGCCGATCCTGAAGTAGGCGGGGCGGTCCTGATAAAGCGGTCCTGATAGGAAGAGGGGGCGCTGCCCCCGTCGCGGCTGCGCCGCGACTCCCCCGGGATACTTGAGGCCAGAAAAAGGCCGGGCCGGGCGGATGGGGGCAGCGGGCGCGTCGCCGGGCGCGCGCCGCCGAGGAGGTCAGGCCTCGGGCGCGAGCTTGTCCTGGGTCTTGGTGTCGAAGTCGGCTGCG
>JBFXGQ010000405.1:0-4829 GCA_050177915.1 Pseudodonghicola sp.
TCTGGCTGGAGCCCCCGGTCAGCACGATCTGCTGGCTCGGCAGATGCTCGAACCCGGCGGCGTCGAGCCGCACCCGCACCTCTTCCAGGATCTCCTCGACCCGCGGCCGCATGATGCCGATCAGCTCGGCCCGGCTGGCGGTGCGGCGGTCGTGCTCCCAATCGCCGGTGTCGCCGCCGATGTCGATCATGTCGCGGTCGTCGGCGCCGGTGGCATGCACGCCGCCGCAGAAGGTCTTGATCCGCTCGGCATTGGCCATCGGCACGCCGAGGCCCATCGAGATGTCGGCGGTGATGTGATCGCCGCCCATCCGCACGCAATCGGCATAGATCATGTGCTTCTTGAGGAAGATCGAGATCGAGGTCGAGCCGCCGCCCATGTCGATACAGGCCGCGCCCAGCTCCTGCTCGTCCTCGACCAGCGCCGAGATGCCCGAGACATAGGCCGAGGAGGCGATGCCGGCGAGCTCCAGATCACAGCGCTTGATGCAATGCGCCAGGTTCTGGATCGCCGCGGCGTCGACCGTCAGCATATGCATGTCGACCGCCAGATTATGGCCAAGCTGGCCGCGCGGGTCGATCAGGCCCGACCGGTTGTCGAGCGCGAAGTTCACCGGCTGGGCATGCAGCACCTCGCGGCCGGCGCCGTATTCGGGCACCTCGCAGGCGGTCAGCACCCGGGCGATCTCGGACTCGGTCACCACCTGCCCTTCCAGCTCGACCGTCGCATCCAGCCCGTAGGACCGCGGGTTGGCGCCGGAGAAACAGGCGATCACGTGATCGACCCGGATCTCGGCCATCTTCTGGGCGGCCTGCAGCGCGGTGCGGATGGCGCGCTCGGTCTCCTGCATGGCGGTGATCTCGCCGAACTGCACCCCGCGCGACCGGGTGGTGGCGGCGCCGATCACCCGGAACCCGCTCTGGCCCGCCAGGGAGCCGATGGAATTGTCCTCACTCAGCTTGCCGGTGCCGTCGAAGCGCAGCACCAGACAGGCGATCTTGGAACTGCCGACATCCAGAATGGCGATCACGCCGCGCTGCAGGGCCTGGCGGCGCATCTGCCGCATCGCCCGCTGCGATTGATAGAGATCCGTCATCATTTACTGCCCGTACCCGTTTATTTTTCTTATCTTCCACCAATCCTCGACCGCGGCCTCGGACATCCGGATGGTCGGACGCGCGCTCAGCCGCATGTCCACCACGGTCAGGTCGCGTTCCAGCAGGTCCTGCACCTCGTTCAGCGCCAGCACCCGCTCCAGCGCCCGCACCGGCGCCTCCGGCGGCAGCAGGATGCGCTGGTTGCGGTCCAGCACCAGATCCCAGCGCCGCTCGCCCACCCGCACCAGCCCGCGCAGCCGGCCGGCCAGCGGGCGGGCCGCGGCGATCAGGGCCAGCGCCTCGGGCACCTGGGTATCGGCGCCCTCGCCGGCGATCAGCGGCAGGTCGGGCCGCGCGGCACGCTCGGCCAGCTCGTTCACATGGGTGCCGTTCTCGTCCAGCATCGACAGGCCGGCGCGGCTGCGCCAGACCACGGCGGGCTGGCGTTCGATCACGTCGATCTGCAGGATGCCGCCCGGGCGGATGCGCACCGCGGCGGTCTTCACCGGGTCCAGCTCGACCACGGCCTGACGGATCCGCTCCAGATCCAGATCGAAGGAGCTGACCGGGAAATCCAGCCCCACCGCCTCGCGGATATCCTCGGCCAGGCTGCCGCCGGCGCCGTCGATCGCCATCAGCCCGACCATGAACTCCGGCCGCTCCTGGATCGAGGAGCGCAGCTCGGCAATGAACAGGTTCAGCGCGTCGCGCCGCTGCTGGTCGGCCAGAAAGGCCGAGCCCAGCGCGAAGCAGATGCAGAAGGGCACGCCGACGCGCAGGCCCAGGCGGATGCCCGGCGTCAGCAGCCAGCGCTGCATCCGGTAGTTCAGCCGCGACGGGGCCGGATCGGGGCGCGCGCGGCTCAGCGGTTGCACGTGGCATCCTCCACGATCCAGCGGCACAGCGCGCCGAAGTCGATCCCCACCGTCGCCGCCTGCTCGGGGCTGAGCGAGGTGGGCGTCATCCCCGGCTGGGTGTTGGTCTCAAGCAGGAACAGGCCGGCGGCGCCGCGCGCCTCGTCCCAGCGGAAATCGGTGCGGCTGAGGCCGCGGCAGCCCAGCAGCTGATGCGCCTTGAGCGCGTAGTCGAGGCAGAGCTGGAAGATCTCATCGGGGATCTCCGCCGGCACCACATGGCGCGACCCGCCGGGGGTGTATTTGGCGTGATAGTCGTACCAGCCCTCGGTCAGGATGTCGGTGACGGTCAGGGCGCGGTCGCCCATCACCGTCACGGTCAGCTCGCGACCGGGCACATAATCCTCGACCATCAGCACATCGGGCATGTCCTCGGCCAGCCGCGGCGGGCTGTTGGCGCTTTCCTGCACGATGTAGATGCCGACGCTCGACCCCTCGTTATAGGGTTTGACCACATAGGGCGGCGGCAGCACGTGATGGCCCTCGACCTCGACCTTGCAGGCCAGGCGGCTCTCCACCACCGGCAGGCCGGCGGCGCGATAGACCTGCTTGCTGCGCTCCTTGTCCATCGCCAGCGCCGAGGCCAGCACCCCCGAATGGGTATAGGGGAGGCGCAGCCATTCCAGCATCCCCTGCACGCAGCCGTCCTCGCCCCAGCGACCGTGCAGGGCGTTGAAGACGACGTCGGGAGAGAGATCGCGCAACCGTTCGCTGAGGTCCGGGCCGGCATCCAGCTCGACCACCCCATAGCCTTCTCCCCGCAGTGCGGCGGCGCATTCGCGCCCGCTCGACAGCGACACCTCGCGTTCGGCCGAGGGGCCGCCCATCAAAACCGCAACAAGGGGGGTCTTTCCGCTCGACTGACCCACGTTGTGCCTCAATGTCCCCGGACCTTTGCGGCCCGTGTTGCTTCCCCGGAGTCCGCGCCCCTGTTTGCCTGTGGGGTTTCGCGCTCGGGGATATTATTGCGCGGCCGGCCCGCTTTCTGCTTCGCCGATCCGCATGATTTCCCATTCTAGCGTTATGCCGCTGGTTTCGTAAACCTTTTTTCGCACCGCTTCGCCCAGTCCCTCCAGATCGGCGGCGGTCGCGCCGCCAGCGTTGATCAGGAAGTTGGCGTGTTTTTCACTCATCTGCGCGCCGCCCAGCCGGGCGCCGCGCATGCCGGCCTCCTCGATCAGCCTCCAGGCCTTCAGGTCATGGACGTCGTCGGCCCGGCCGGTGCTGGAGAACCCCGCCGGATTGCGGAAGGTCGAGCCGGCGCTGCGCTCCCTGGTGGGCTGGGTCTCGTCGCGGCGGCGCAGCTGTGCCTCCATCCGCGCATGCAGCGCCTCCGGGTCGCCCGCCGGCGCCTCGAAACTCGCCTCGATCAACACCATCCCCTCGGGCAGATCCGACTGGCGGTAGCGGAAGTTCATGTCAGCCGGCCCCAGCGTCACCAGTTCGCCGCCCCGGGTCACCGCCCGGGCCGAGACGAAGACATCGGCGATATAGGAGCCATAGCAGCCCGCGTTCATCCGCAGCGCCCCGCCGATCGAACCCGGAATGGTGCGCAGAAAGCCCAGGTCGACGCCGGCATCCGCCGCCCGCCGCGCCACATGGGCATCGAGCGCCGCCGCCCCGGCGGTGACCCGGTTGCCCTCGACCGCGATCTCGTTGAAGCCGCGCCCCAGCCGGATCACCACGGCGCGCAAGCCGCCGTCGCGCACGATCAGGTTCGACCCCACCCCCATCGGCACCACCGCGACGGCGGGATCGAGCGCGGCCAGAAACCCCGCGAGATCCTCGGCGTCGGCGGGCTGGAACAGCAGATCCGCCGGCCCGCCCACGCGCAGCCAGGTCAGATCGGACAGCGGCTTGTCGCGGCTCAGGCGGCCGCGCACCTCGGGCAGGTCGTCGTGCATCATGGCCCCCTGCTAGCGCCCCGCGCCCGCCGGAACAAGCCGTCGTATCGCCGCCGGCGAAAATCCCGCCCCCGCTTCTTCTCGCGGCAAATACTCCAGGGGGGGCGGCCGCAGGTCGGGGGGCAGCGCCCCCCCTCCCCCGCCCGGATCACTGCCCGCCGCGGCCCCGCCCACGCAGCCAGCGGGTCAGGTAGATCACCGGCCAGCGCAGCACCGACATGCCCGCCCCCAGCACCAGGAGCCCGATCCAGGGCCCGTTCTGATAGGTGACATAGCCCAGCAGCGGAATGCCGCAGCCGATCAACCCATAGGCCAGCCGCCAGTGATTGTCGCGCGACGGCAGCATCGCCAGCAGATTGGCCGCCACCGCCCAGAGACTGGCGAGGATCAGCGACAGCGTCATCCGCCCGCCCTCTGCCGCAGCCGGCGCAGCAGCGCCCCCAGCGGCCGGCGGAACATCGACACCAGCGCCAGCGCCGCCAGCGCCGCGGCGATCCAGCCGTGGCGCATCCCGAGAAATCCGATGACGAAGGGGGCGGCGATCAGCAGCGCCAGACCGGGCCACAGCTGCAGCCGCATCGGCAGGAAGGCCACGGCGCTGGCGGCGACCGCCCAGAGGGCGGCGCAGACCAGCGCCGCGCTCACATCTGCCCCGCGATGGCGGTGGCCAGCGCGCCGGCCGACAGCACCAGCCCCAGCACCGGCACGATCATCGGTACCCGGAAGGCCGCCTGCGGCGCCCGCCGCTTCTGCAGGATCAGCGCCAGGTTGACCAGCACGAAGACCCCCAGCAGGATCGAGGAGGTGAGCTCGGTCAGCGTGGTGAAGGGGACGAAGATCGACGACAGCGTCACCGCCAGCCCGATCAGCAGCGTCGCCAGCACCGGCGTGCCGAACCGCGGCCCGGCATGGTG
>JBFXGQ010000406.1:0-4828 GCA_050177915.1 Pseudodonghicola sp.
CCGGGGTGCAGATGCCGCATTGCAGGGCGGCATATTCGATGAATTTCTTCTGGGCGGATGCAGGGCCTCGCCCTGGGCGATGCCCTCGACGGTGCCGATCTCCTTGCCCTCGGCCTCCACCCACAGCATGAGGCAGGAGCAGACCAGGCGGCCGTCGACGGTGACCGAACAGGCGCCGCAATCGCCGGTGCCGCAGCCTTCCTTGGCGCCGGTCAGCTGCAGCCGGTCGCGCAGCACATCGAGCAGGGTTTCGCGCGGATCGCAGAGGAATTCGACCTCGTCGCCGTTCACGGTCGTGGTGACATGGATCTTGCTCATGCCTGGGCTCCTTTCGCGCGGTCATAGGCGATCTGGGCGGCGCGCCGGGCCAGCACCCCGGCGGTATGGGTGCGGAACTTCACCGTGCCGCGCTTGTCGTCGATCGGGTTGCAGCTGGCCTCGGCCAGATCGGCCAGCGCCTTGAGCGCGTCGTCATCGAGCGTGCGGCCGACCAGCGCGTCGGCGGCGGCATGGACCACCACCGCGGTGGGGGCCACGGCGCCGAGCGCCATGCGCGCCTCGGTGATCACATCGCCCTGGACCGTCAGGTTCACCGCGCAGCCGACCACGGCGATGTCCATCTCGGTCCGCGGGATGAAGCGCAGATAGGCGTCGCCGCCATGGGCGCCGCGCGGCGGCAGGGTCAGGGCGGTGACGATCTCGCCCTTTTTCAGCGTGGTCTTGCCGGGGCCTGCCGGGATCTCCTCGACCGGCATCTCGCGGCTGCCCTCGGGGCCGGTTACCGTGACGGTGGCACCGGCGGCGATCATCGCCGGCACCGAATCGGCGGCCGGCGAGGCGTTGCACAGGTTGCCCACCGGCGTCGCGCGGCCCTGCACCTGGGTCGAGCCGATCAGGTCCATCGCCTCGACCACGCCGGGCCAGTCGCGGCCCAGCTCGGCATGTTCGCGCATCTCGGCGCCGGTCACCGCGACGCCCAGCCGCCAGCCGCCAGCCTCGGTGCGGGCGATCTCATGGGTGCCGGGGATCGCCTTGATGTCGATCAGCGTGTCGGGGGTGACGATGTCCGAGCGCATCTGCACCAGCACATCGGTGCCGCCGGCGAGGATTCGGGTCACCCCGTCGGCCCCGGCGGCGAGCGCCACGGCCTCCTCGAAGGTGGCGGGTTTGTAGTACTTCATCGGCTTTCCTCGCGCTTGGCTGGGTTGCCACCCCGGGCGCCGCGCTGACGCCGGCAGGGCGGGGCGGCTCCGGATGGGATTGGTCAGACTTTATCGCCAGTTTCGCAGGACGCAACCGCACTCGGTGCAGGTGGCCTTTGTCATCAAACTGTTGCCTGGTCAGCCCTATGGACCGGATGACATTTCGGGCGCATCGCGCTAGGCCGGTGGGGCAGCGAACGACTGCGGGAACGGAAGCGGGGCCAGATGCGCGATCTTTTCATCATCGGTGGCGGCATCAACGGCTGCGGCATCGCGCGCGACGCCGCCGGGCGCGGGCTGCGCGTGGCGCTGGCCGAACAGGGCGATCTGGCCGGCGCGACCTCGTCGGCCTCGACCAAGCTGTTCCACGGCGGGCTGCGCTATCTGGAGTATTTCGAGCTGCGCCTGGTGCGCGAGGCGCTGATCGAGCGCGAGGTGCTGCTGCGCGCGATGCCGCATATCAGCTGGCCGATGCGCTTCGTGCTGCCCTACGAGCCGCAGATGCGCTTCGACACCGCCACCCCGGCCTCGCGCCTGCTGGGGGCGGTGATGCCCTGGATGACAGGGCGGCGGCCGGCCTGGATGATCCGGCTCGGCCTCTTCCTCTACGATCACCTCGGCGGGCGGAAGATCCTGCCGCCGACGGCGACGCTGGATCTGCGTCACGATCCCGCCGGCACGCCGCTGAAGGAGCGGTTCGCGCGCGCCTATGAATATTCCGACTGCTGGGTGCAGGACGCCCGTCTGGTGGTGCTGAACGCCCGCGACGCCGCCGCCCGCGGCGCGCAGATCCTGACCCGCACCAGGGTGACCGGGGCAGAGCGCGCCGCCGATCACTGGGAGATCACGCTGCGCCATGCCGACGGCCGGCAGGAGCGGATGCAGGCGCGGATGCTGGTCAACGCCGCCGGCCCCTGGGTCGGCGAGGTGTTGCACGACCTGCTGGGGCTGAGCGCCCCCGGCGGCGTCCGGCTGGTGCGCGGCAGCCATATCGTGACCCGGCGGCTCTATGATCACGACAAATGCTATTTCTTCCAGGGACGCGACGGAAGGATCATCTTTTCAATCCCTTACGAGGATGACTTCACCCTGATCGGCACCACCGATGCGGATCATCCCGACCCCGATACGCCGCCCGTCTGCACCGAGGCGGAACGCGATTACCTGCTGGGCTTCGCCAATGACTACTTCAGGCGGCAACTGACCCCGGCGGATGTGGTCTGGAGCTATTCCGGCGTCCGCCCGCTCTATGACGACGGGGCGGCCTCGGCCACCGCGGCGACGCGGGACTATGTGCTGACCCTCGACCGCGACGGCGCGCCGCTGCTCAATGTCTTCGGCGGCAAGATCACCACCTACCGGCGGCTGGCCGAGACGGCGCTGACCAAGATCGGTCAGGCGATCGCGGTGACCGGCGGCGACTGGACCGCCGGCGTGGCGCTGCCGGGGGGCGATTTTCCGGTCGACGGCGCGGCGGATCTGATCGCCGGGCTGCGCGCCGATTACCCGTTCCTGACCGAGGCCTGGGCGCGCCGGCTGATCCGCAGCTACGGCACCGAGGCGCGGCAGATCCTGGGAGAGGCGAAATCCGCCGCCGATCTGGGCCGCGACTTCGGCGCCACGCTCAGCCAGGCGGAACTCGACTGGGCGATTGCACAGGAATGGGTGCGCGCGGCCGGGGATATGATCTGGCGCCGGACCAAGCTGGGGCTGCGGCTGAGCGCGGCGCAGGAGGCGGAGATCGAGGCCTATATCCGCAGCGTCATTCCGCCAGCGCCGCCGCGATCAGCGCCGGCACCTGCGGATGCTGCCCCAGCGGCGGCAGCAGCGCCCCGCTGAACCCGGCCTGATCCAGCGCCTGCGGCACATCCTCGCGGTAATGGCCGCCGGCGGCGGCGAAGAACGGCAGGCAGAGGCTCTGCGCCGGCAGCGCCTGCGCCACCTCGGCGATGAACGGCGGCTCCTCGACGAAGCCATGCACCGGCGCGGTGCCGGGCCAGCGCGGGCTCAGCGCGGCGCCGAAGTCCCGCGCCGATTGCGCCGCGCGCGGCCCGCGGGCAGAGCCATGGGCGGCGATCAGCAGATGCGTGCCGGCCGGCGCCCAGCCCCGCGCGGCGCATTCCGCCGCCAGATGCCGCGCCGCCAGCCCCGGCAACCCGGGATCGCGGCCCAGCGGCTCCAGCGTCCGCGCCCCGTGCCCGCCCAGCCGCTTCGGCAGCGCCTGACGCACGAACCAGCCGTCGGCCATGAAGAACGGATAGATCACCCCGTGCGAGGAGAGCTGCGCCAGCGCCGCCTCCAGCGCGCCGGCCGCCGCCAGCGTCGCGGCGCCGACCCGGAACGAGGGCAGCAGCGCCTGCACCCGCGCCGCAAGCGCGGCCAGCATCGCCTCCGCCTCGGCCGGGGCGGAGGGCTGGCCATGGGCCACGATCAGCGCGTCTAGGCATTCGGACATGCGACTCCCTCCCTTTCCTTATCTGGCGCGGCCCGGGGTCGCCGCCAAGGGGCGACACGAAAAAAGGCGCCGCCGCGGCCGCGCCTTCTTCTTCTCGCTGCAAATACTCCGGGGGAGGCGCCCGGCACGGGCGACGGGGGCAGCGCCCCCTGCGGCCTCAGGTCAGTCGACGCATTCCAGCAGCATGGTGCCGGCCCCGGTGTTCGAGATCGGGATGTGATAGTTGGAATGCAGCGGCCGCACCTTGTCGCCCAATGCCCCGCGCATCATCATCCACATCAGGAATTCGGTGCCCTGCGCGCCGGCCTTCTCCACCAGCTCGCGGCGCGAGATCTTGGTCAGCGCCTCGGGGTCGGTGACGATCTTCTCCATGCAGTACCGGTCGAACTCCTTGTTGATGAAACCCGCCCGTTCGCCGTCGAGCTGATGGCTGAGGCCGCCGGTGCCCAGCACCACCACCTTGAGATCCTCGGGATAGCTGAGGATTGCCTTGCGCAGCGCCTTGCCGAAATCCAGCGCCCGTTTCAGCGTCGGGATCGGGTGCTGCACCGTATTGGCGCTGATCGGCACGGTGCGCGGCATGTCGGGATTGTCCGGCGCGCCGGGCCAGAACAGCTGCATCGGCACCACGAAGCCGTGATCCACCGCCAGCTCCTGACACGAGGTGATATCGAACTCCTGCTCCACCATGCTTTCGATGATGTGCCAGCTCAGCTGCGGATCGCCGGGGAAGGGCGGCAGCTGCGGAATGCCCCAGCCCTCGTCCTCGTTGCGGTACTCATGCGCCGCACCGATGGCGAAGGTCGGCATCTTGTCCAGAAAGAAGCCCAGCCCGTGGTCGTTGTAGATGTTGATCGCCACATCGGGCTTGTGTTCGTCCAGCCAGTCGCGGATCGGCGGGTAGCCGTCGAAAAAGGGTTTCCAATAGGGATCGTCGAACAGCCCCTTGTGGATCGCGTTGCCCACCGCGGGAATATGCGAGGTGGTCAGCCCGGCAAGGATCTTCGCCATGGTCAGTCTCCCGCTTTCCTGAGTTTTTCCTGAAACTCCGCCTTGGTCATGCCGGTCTGCTGGGCGCCGATGTCCTGCATGTCCAGCCGGTAGATGCCGGCGAATTTGGCGAGGTAAGAGATATTGCCGCCGGCGGCGATCATCGCCAGCACGTTCTTGT
>JBFXGQ010000407.1:0-4812 GCA_050177915.1 Pseudodonghicola sp.
CTGCGGCATTCGGCCCTGGCCGTGGCGGCCGAACCGGACAATCCCGCGTTCCTCGACACCCACGGCTGGGCGCTGTATCGCGGCGGCCGCTACGAGGAGGCGCTCGATCATCTCCTGCGGGCGTTCGCCGCCAGCCCGGACATGGTCTGCATCCATTACCATCTGGGGGCCGTCTATCATGCGCTCGGCCGGCCGGAGGCCGCCCGCACGCATCTGCTGCGCCAGCTGGAGGTGGATGCGGAGGGGGACTATGCCGACTGGTCGCGGGCGCTGCTCGCCGGCATGGAGCCGCCGCGCGGCGCGCCATAACCTCCGCCGGCGTCTCAGCGTTTCAGCAGCAGGGGCAGGCAATGCGCCGCCCAGATCAGCAGCGCTGCGATCAGCAGTACCCCCGACACGGATGCCGGCACGCTCAGCGGAATCAGCTCCGCTGCAATCCGCAGCATCACCGCGCCATTCAGCGCCCAGAAGGCCAGCCAGACAGGCGCGACGGCGACCGGGGGCAGACCGATATGCACCCGCGCGATCCGCGTGACCATCGCCAGCGTCATGCCCAGAGCGAAGCCCATGCCCAGGGCGTGCAGCGGCGCCCGGCCCAGGCGGTCGGGCAGGCCGAGGAAGAGCAGCAGGCTGGCGATACCGTAGAGCAGCATGCCGACGACGAACCAGGCGAAGGCGATGTGGAACATGGCCAGCAGCCGCGCGCGCAGGCAGCGGGCGAAGGCCCAGCAGCGCAGATGGTGAGCGGCGATCAGCGCCAGGGGGAGGTCGGCGAGCCATAGCCAGTGCGGCTGTCCGGCCAGTTCCAGAAGGCCATGGAGGGCGGCGAGGCCGAGCATGGCATGCGGTCCGCCGCGCGGCTGACCGACGGGGTCGGTGCCGGCGACGCAGCTGGTGAGAAAGGGCAGCATGCGATGACTCATGGTCACCAGGACCGGCACCAGGAACCCCCACAGCCCCAGCGTACGCGCCGGTGGCCAGAGCTGCGGCCGTCCCTGCAACGCCAGGGCCGCGAGCAGGATGCCGACCGCCCCCAGCAGCAGGGCGATGTGCAGATAGCGCTCGTACAGCCGACCGTGGATCCGCCCGCGGCGCTGGGTTTCCCACAGTCCGAGCCCGGCCAGCAGATGACCGCCCAGAAACACCAGCAGGCCGGCCGCCGTCACCGTCGCGGACGCATACAGGCCCGCGTAGAACACCAGCGCCCCGGCGCCGAGCAGCAGCGCCGCCGGCAGATAGCGCGCGCGCGGCACCGGCGGCGCGTTCAGCCAGCGCGGATAGGTCGTCATCAGAAAGCCGAAGACGAAGAACGGGAATACCGCATAGAGCATGAGCAGGCCGTGGATACCGGCGGGCGGCAGCCACGGGAGCGCCGCTGCCGGCACGCCGGTCCCGCGTCCGATCAGTTCGACGTTCCAGAAGAGCAGGGCGGCAAGAAGCTGAAGCGTACCGAAGCCGAACAGGATGCGATAAGGCTCGGCGGTGAGCGCGGCCCACATGGTGCGCGGCTTCATGCGGTCGCTGCCGGCATGCGTCCGTCAGTCGCCGTCGTGGCGCGGCCGCCAGCCGTCGAGAAAGGTGGAGATCATCAGATCGGCCTGCTCCTCCAGCACGAAGCGGAATTCGGAGAGGATCCAGCGGAAGGCCAGACCTTGTACCGAGGCCACCAGCAGGCAGGCCGACTGCTGCGGATCCAGATCGGCGCGGAGCTCGCCACGCGCCTGACCCTCGCGGATCTGGGCACGGAGAAATTCCAGGAAGAACCCGATCAGCCCGTGCATGCGCTCGCGCAGCGCCGGGTCGCCCGACTGGAGCTCTTCGGAGAACAGCAGCCGCGGGATGCCGGGCTGCCGCTGGATGAACTTCAGATGGAAGCGGATCACCGTCCGCAGGCGGTCCAGCGGGGTGAGCTGCTGCAGGTTCTGGCCCTGCAGTCCCTGCTGCAGCTGCTCCTGGACATGGTCGACCAGCGCCAGCAGCACCTGGGTCTTGTTGCCGAAATGCAGGAACAGCGTGGGTTGGGCGATGCCGACGGCCTTGGCCAGTTCGCGCGTCGTCAGCCGGGCGACGCTCTGGGTACGCAGCAGTTCCATCGCGGCGTTGATGATGTCGTGGCGCCGCACCTCGGCGGATTTGCGTTTGCGCCTCTTGGGGGTATCCACGCCTGCTCCCTTGTGCCGCAACCGGCCGGGGTCGGTGCCGGCTGCGGTGCTACTTTAACAGTCCGATCGGGATGGAGAAAGGCGGGCCGGGCGGATCACCGCCCGGCCGCCGCCCGTCAGCAGCAGCTGCCTTCGCGCACGCCGCTCTTCTTCAGCATGAAGGCCAGCGGGCAGAATTTCGTGAAGCCGCTCTGAAACAGATTGGCTCCCACGAACACCACCAGCCAGATCCAGTTGGGATGCACGAAATGACTCAGCGCGACGCCCGCGAGAATCGCGATGCCGGCGAAGATGTGGACGATGTTGTCGACAGTCACGGTCTTACCTCCTGATCAGAATGTATAGGTCATCTGCAGATTGACGATGTTCTGCTCGAGCTCGATGTTGGTGCCGGTTGCCGGGTTGGTGATGTCGTTCTGGAAGGCGTGTACATAGGACAGCGTGCCCGCCACCTTGTCGCTGAAATAACGGGTCAGACCCAGCGACAGGTGATGTTCGGTGACCGCCAGCGAGCCGATGTTGTTGTCCACGTCCTCGGGGCCGATGGGACTCTCGCCGTAGTTGTAGCCGGCCCGCACCAACATCTTCTTGTTGACCTGCTTGGTCACGCCCACGGCGTACACGGTCTGGTCGTCCCAGCCGAAGTTCATGGCGGATGGGCCCGCCGGCGTATCGAACGCGACCCGGTCCAGCACGTCCGAGAACCAGATGTGCTTGATGTCGGCCTCGATCACCAGCCCCGGCATGGGTTTGAAGGCGGCGCCGACTGCGAGCGTGGGCGGCCCGTCCAGGGTCATGCGGTATTTGCCCGCGGTGCTGTTCCACTCGAACTCCTGCATGTCCTGCTTGGTGGCATAGGATGCGCCCAGCTGCAGCCGGTCGTTCACCGCATAGGTGAGGCCGAAGGTGGCGCCCCAGCCATAGACCTGCGTCTGCGGCAGGGTGAAGTTGTTGTTGTGGATGGCCAGACCCTGATAGTCCAGATTGAAGGCCGCGCCGAGGCTCAGCTTGTCGTTGACCTTGAAGCCGAAACCGGGCGCGATCTTGTAGAACTGCTTGGTCGTGACCACGGTCTGGTTGCCGGGCACCGCCGTGCGGATGTCATCGAAATCCACGCCCATGCCCGACAGGCCCGCCATGCCCATGCCGAACACCAGGCGCGGGTTCACCCGCAGCGCCAGGGCGCCCGAGGGGATGAGATAGGCGTCGGAATCGCTGTCCACACCGTTGGCTTTGCGCGGCGGGTTCAGGATGCCGAAGCCCATGTCCACCCGGACCTCCTCGATGTCCAGATCGGCCAGGGCCGCAGGGTTGGTGATGATCGTGCCGGCATCCTCCGGCGCGGCGGTCACGGCGCCGGCACGTCCCCATTGGGTCGCGGTGACGCCGAGCATCTGATCGCCGTTGGTGGCGAATACCGCCGGGGACAGACCCAGGGTGGAGCCCGCCGCTACGAGTGCAATCGCTTTCTTCATGTCATTCCCCTCTGATGGTTGAACCGTCTAAGCGGTCTTCACTGGCCCGCGCCGAGCAGCCTGTCGGACACGCCGGGCTGGCCGCGGAATTTCGCATGGCAGCCGACGCAGCCGGTCATGATTTCGCTCAGGTGGGTGGCCGCGGTGGCCATGTCGCCGCGGTCGGCGGCTTCGGCGAGCTTCAGGGCGCTGCCTTCCACGGCCGAGTTCATGGCCGGCAGAATCGTCATGTCGGCATCGTTGATGTTCTCCAGGGCGAAATAGGGATACAGGCCGCCCTTGGGCAGGCGGTGATTGGCGAGGCGCCGGGCGGCGTCGGCCGTCATCTCGGCGTTGTCGGTGGCGATGCCGGCGGCGATGGCCTGGTAATCGTTCAGGACTTCCTGCATCACCTGACGGAAGGTCGCCTTGTCGCTGCGATTGGTGTGGAGGCTGAGCATCTGCAGGAGCTTCTTGCGGGTCTCGGGCGAGAGCGAGGTCACCTTCTCGCGCAGTTCGGGCGTGTACATCTTCAGCATCTTCTGCATCTGCTGGTCGGCGGGCACCGGCTGCTGGGCCGGCGTCTGGGCCACCGCCTGCGCGCCGATGACCAGGGCCGCGCCGAGGGCGGTCGCCAGACCGAGGCTGAGGGTCTTCACAGAGGACTTCAGGGCCATACGTGCATCTCCCAATGTTTATATGATCGGATAATCACATGACCATACGATCATGTGATCGGCCGATTCTATATCAGCCGGTGGGGCGTATTGCAACATCTTGTGCGCATGTTTGATATTTGTCATGAAAACAAGTGGCTAAGGTGATTTTCCGAGGTCGCGTGGAGGTATTGGGTAAGCGCGGTCCGGCACGATGACCGGGCCGTTCAGAGGGTATTCGGAGCCTCGCCGGGGCCGCGACGGCGGTGCCGTCGGGCGCGCCGGCCTCGGGGGGGCAGGCCTTTGGGCCTGGCCGGACGGGCCAATCTGTCTGGATCCCGCTGATGTTGTTAGACTTGCCGGCTTTCGGGCCCGTGCCCGGCCGCCATGAGGAACCCCGGTGACCGCGAAGTCCTTTCATCCGCCGCAACGCACCCTGATGGGGCCCGGACCCTCGGACGTCCATCCGCGCATCCTCGAGGCCATGGGCCGGCCGACCGTCGGGCACCTCGATCCCGCGTTCGTGGCCATGATGGACGA
>JBFXGQ010000408.1:0-4775 GCA_050177915.1 Pseudodonghicola sp.
TTCGCCAGTGCGCTCTTCAGCCAACCCTCGTCCAGCGACCGCGCCCGCGGGGTGAAGGCGGTGTGCTGCAACTGCCAGAGCGCGGCGAGCTTGGGGCCTGTGCGATCCTCGTGCACCACGAAGTCATGCAGCAGGAAGCGGCCGCCGGGGGTCAGATGGTCGCGGGCGCGTGCCAGCAGCCCGTCATGGGTCTCTCCCGGCACGCCGGAGAACAGATAGGACATCAGCACCACGTCCTGATCGTCGGGCCAGCCGGTTTCCAGCGCGTTGCCCTAGACGTAAGTGATGCGATCCGACAGCCCCGCCCGGGCGACATAGTCCCGGCCCAGGGCCGCGACATTGGGGAAATCGACGATGGTTGCCGTCAGCTCGGGGAAGGCCTTGCACAGCGTGATGGCAAAGGCGCCGGTGCCGCCGCCGACATCGAGCAGCCGGCGCGCGCCGCCAAGGTCGATGCGCCGCGCCAGTTGCCGCGCCGGGCCGAGCGATCCCGCATGCTGGCTGGCGGAATAGAGCCGCGCCTCCTCCGGATCGGCGAACCATTCGGCATAGGAGGCGGTGGCCTCCTCCGGCAGCCTGTCCTGCAGCGCGTCGTCGATCTGATCGAGCAGCCCGTACATCTGCTGGCCGACCTGCAGCCGCAGGTAATCGCCGAAGTCGTATTTCGCCCCCTTGACCAGAAAGCTTTCGGCTGCCGGCGAATTGGCGAACCGGCCGTCCTGCACCTCGACCAGCCCCAGCCCGGCCAGCGCGGTCATCAGGGTTTCGGTGCGCGCCTCGTCCAGCGGGCAGCTCTCGGCCAGTTCGGCGCAGGTCTGCGGGCCGTCGGAAAGATGGGTGAAGACCCCTGCCCCCAGCGCCGCGAACAGCGCCTTCGATCCCATGAACCCGAAGGCGATTTCGGAAATCTGGTCGGCTTCGGTCAATACGGTCATCGGCTCCCCCTGTTGTGGTGACAGGGGAAGCCTAGCCGTCTTGCGGCAAGAATGCCAATAACGACATCCGGATGTCGCATTTCGACCTGGCGCGATGCAACGGGATGGTCAGGAATTGGTCAGGCGAACAGCTCGCGCGCCAGTTCCAGCGCCTCGACCAGCCGGTCGACCTCTTCGGTGGTGTTGTAGAGCCCGAAGGAGGCGCGGCAGGTGGCGCTGACCCCCAGATGCTCCATCAGCGGCCCGGCGCAATGGTGCCCGGCCCGCACCGCCACCCCCTTCTTGTCGAGGATGGTGGAGATGTCGTGGGCATGCGCCGCCCCGTCCATGGTGAAGGAGAAGATCGCCGCCTTGCCCGGCGCCTGCCCCTGGACCCTGAGCCAGTTGAGACGGGCGAATTGCGCCTGGGCGTAATCGCGCAGGCCGGCCTCATGCGCGGCGATGTTCTCCATCCCCAGCGCCATCATGTATTCCAGCGCCACGCCCAGACCGATGGTCTGGACGATGCCGGGCGTGCCGGCCTCGAACTTCATCGGCGGGTCGGCATAGATGACGCTGTCGCGGGTCACTTCGCGGATCATGTCGCCACCGCCGAGGAAGGGGCGCATCTCCTCCATCCGCTCGGCGCGCACATAGATCGCGCCGGAGCCCGAGGGCCCGTAGAGCTTGTGGCCGGTGATGGCGTAGAAATCGCAGCCGATATCCTGCACGTCGACCGGCAGGTGAACCGCGCCCTGGCTGCCGTCGACCAGCACCGGCACGCCCTTGGCATGGGCGCCTGCGGTCACCGCCTTCACATCCACCACCGTGCCCAGCACGTTGGAGCAATGGGTGATCGCCACCAGTTTGGTTTTCGGCCCGATGGCATCGATCACCGCCTGCGGGTCGAGCGATCCGTCGGGCGCGGTATCCACCCACTTCAGCACCACCCCCTGCCGTTCGCGCAGGAAATGCCAGGGCACGATATTGGCGTGATGCTCCATCACGCTCAGCACGATCTCGTCGCCCGGCTGCAACCGCGGCGCCGCCCAGGCGTAGGAGACCATGTTGATCCCCTCGGTGGTGCCGGAGTTGAAGATGATCTCATCCTCATGGCCGGCATTGAGGAAGCGCGCGACGATGCCGCGCACCGCCTCGTATTTCTCGGTCGCCAGATTGGACAGGTAATGCAGGCCGCGGTGCACGTTGGCGTATTCGTGGCTGTAGGCCCGGGTGATCGCGTCGATCACCACCTGCGGCTTCTGCGCCGAGGCGCCGTTGTCCAGATAGGTCAGCGGCTTGCCGTTCACCTCGCGCGCGAGGATCGGGAAGTCGGCGCGGATCTTGTTGACATCATACATAGGAGGAGCCCCCCATAAACAGGCTGCCCAGCACAGCGAACAGCAGATAGAGCGCAACCGCCATCAGCAGCACCGACAGCGCCAGCACGCCGGCGGCGCGCGCCACCGAGCCCAGCCGATGCGCCTGATCGACGAAATGCACCATGATATAGAGCCCCAGCAGCATGGCGGCAAACACCGCCAGCATGGCCAGCGGCGGCACCAGCAGCGACAGCAGCAGCGTCGCCAGCTGCACCATCACCCGCAGCACCTGCAGCCAGAGGATCACCACCAGAAGATCCTCGAACCGGCCGCTGCCGCCCAGGATCCGCCCCGCCCAGTAGAGCGAGACGATGGTCAGCGCCAGACCGCCGGCGACCATGACGAAATAGACCAGCGGCGCGCCCAGCACGCCCGGCACCGGCGCCGCCATCAGCAGTTCGGACAGGCTGAAGATCAGCGTGTTCAGCACCGCCGCCAGCAGCAGACCGGTCCACAGCACGTCGCGCGACAGCCGCAGCGCGATCAGCTGGCGCGCCGCCTCGGCCGGGTTGGTGAGGGTCAGCAGGATCAGCTGGCCCCAATAGCCGTTGCTCATGCCGGATGCCTTTCCGCCTGCCACAGGCCGGCGCCCCAGAACCACAGGAACAGCCCCAGCCAGATCAGCCCCACCGCATCGCGCGCCGGGCCCGGCCCGATGAAGCCCGCCACCAGCCCGTGCAGCAGCAGCACCGGGGCCGAGGCCAGCAGCGCCCAGAACAGCGCCAGCCGGGCGCCGTACCAGTCGCCGCTGCCGCCCAGCAGACGCGCCAGCAGATGGCTGAGCGCGGCCAGCAGGTAGAAGATCAGCGGCGCGATGATCACCCAGGCCAGCAGGCTGCCGCCCAGCATCATGTTCAGCTCCTGCCCGGTCAGATGCGCCTCGCGCGCAAGACGGGGCATCTGCGCGATGAAGACCACGACGCAGCCCGCCATGACGATCGCCAGCGCGCGGTCCTCGCGCTGGCCCATGTCCAGCAGCCGCCGCAGCACCCGGCCGGGGCCGCGATAGGTGGCGGCGATATCGGTGGTGACGGCCATCAGCGCCGCCGCGACAGCCAGCCGCGCAGCCGCTCCAGCAGGTCGTCGGCCAGCGTCCTGTCCTCGATCTCGTCCACCGCCTCGGCCAGGAAGGCCAGCGTCAGCAAGTCGATCGCCTCGCGCTCGGGCACCCCGCGCGAGCGCAGGTAGAACAGCGAATCCTCGTCGATCGCGCCGGAGGTCGAGCCATGCGAACAGGCGACGTCGTCGGCGTAGATCTCCAGCTCGGGCTTGGCCAGGAACTGGCTGTCGTCGTCCAGCAGCAGCGCCTGGCTGATCTGATAGCCGTCGGTCTTCTGGGCGCCGGGCTTGACCAGGATCTTGCCCTGGAACACGCCGGTGGCACCGTTGCGCAGCACCTTCTTGAACACCTGCCGGCTTTCGCAACCCACCGCGTCATGGGTGACGAAGACGGTGTCGTCATGGTGGAAATCGCCATCCCCGGCGCAGGCGCCGGCGACATGCGCCAGCGCGTCCGGGCCGGTGAATTCGACGATCTGCTCGTTGCGGGTCAGCACGCCGTTCACCGTCAGGGTGAAGGACTTGTAGACCGCCTGCGCCCCCAGCCGGGTGAACATATGGGTGACCGCGCGCCGTTCGTGATCGCGGCCCTGGCCGCGCACATGATGCAGCCGGGCGCCGTCGGCAATGTCGATCTCGATGCATTTGTTGAACCGCGCCGCCGCCGGGCCGTTCTCCAGCACCGTCACCTCGGCGCCCGGCTCGACCCGGATCACATGGTGCAGCAGCGCGTCCGAACTGGCGGAGCGGTGCACGTAGATCAGGCTGATCGGCTTGGAGGGCGTCGCGGTGACATGGATCGCCACCCCGTCGCGGGCGAAGGCGGTGTTCAGCGCTGCCAGCGGCCGCGCCACCGGGGTCTGGCCGCGCGCCTCGAGCACGCCGTAAAGGTTCTTGGCCCAATGGATGTCGCGGTCGCAGATATCGGCGATCCGGTCGATCGACACCCCCTCCAGCGTCAGGTCGTCCGAGGCCGCGGGATCGAAGACGCCGTCGACGAAGACGATCTTCAGCCGGTCGATGGCGTCGAACATCGGCGCCTCGTCATTGGCGAAGACGGCGGCCGGCAGCGGGTCGATCTGCGTCAGCGTGTCGGGCCGGGTGTATTTCCAGTATTCGTCGCGGCGCTGCGGCAGGCCCATGGCCCGCAGCCGCGCCAGCGCCTCGGCCCGGGCGGCGCCGAGGCAGCCGCCCTCGGGCAGCGTCAGCGCGGCGATCCGCGCCTCGGTCGCTTCGAGCGTCTTGGGGGCTGCGGTCGCCATCACACCACCTCGTTCAGGATGTCGGCATAACCGTTGGTCTCGACCTCCAGCGCCAGTTCCGGCCCGCCGGTCTTGATGATGCGGCCCTTGGCCATGATGTGCACCACATCGGGTTTGATGTGATCCAGCAGCCGCTGGTAGTGGTGATCACCAGAAAG
>JBFXGQ010000409.1:0-4762 GCA_050177915.1 Pseudodonghicola sp.
ATGTGTCATTGCGCTTCCTGTCCGGCCCGGCATCCCTGCGGATACCCCTGGTTACTTCGCACTCGCAGAAAACCTAGCGGGGCGGGGCAGGACGGGGGAGTCGGCGATCCGGTAAACACTCTATATCGAATTCGGTATATTTGGGGCCGCACTCATACCGATTTCAGGTTGCGCGCGACCGCCATGATCTGCTGGCGCAGCCAGCTGTTGCGGGCATCCGCCTGCGCCCGTTCGTGCCACAGCAGGTAGAACTCCAGCCGGCCGCATTCCGCCGGCGCCGGCAGGCTGGCCAGCGGCAGGATCGCGCACTGATAGCGGGCGAAATTGGCGCTGCTGGTAAACACCAGCTGGCCGTTCATCAGCATATGTGGGATCAGGTTGAACTCGGGCAGCATCACCCGGATGTCGCGCCGCAGCCCGGCGGCGGCCAGATGGCTGTCGATCGGCCCCGGATCGGCCTTGGACCGCGGCACCGGCGCCAGGTGATCGGCGGCCAGATAGTCGTCCAGGCCGATGGCGTCGAGCCGGGCGAAGGGATGATCGCGCCCGAACAGGCAGACCACTTCCTCGCTCAGCAGCCGGGCGGTCTTCAGGTGCTGCGGCGGGCCGGGCCAGTTGCTGATGACGACATCCAGCTCGTCGCGCTCCAGCGCGCCGGCATAGTCATAGGCCTGGTCGATGGCGCGGACCACGATCCGCACTCCCGGCGCCGCCTCGCGCAGCCGGGCGACCAGCGAGGGCAGGATGATCGCCTCCATGCAATCGGCCGAGGCGATGCGGACCTCTCCGGTCGCCCGCAGCGGGTCGAAATCGGCGGGCTGGCCGACCACCCGGTCGATCCCCTCCAGCGCCGCGCGCAGGGGCTCGATCATCTCGGCGCCGCGCACGGTCAGCACCAGTTTCGCGCCGCTGCGCACCAGGATCGGATCGCCGGTGGCCTCGCGCAGCCGCCGCAGCACCAGGCTGACGAAGGGCTGAGTCAGCTCCAGCGCCTCGGCGGTGCGGGTCACGCTGCGTTCTTCCAGCAGATGCAGCAGCACGCGCAGTTCACGCGTGTTGAGGGGTTTGCCACCTTTCATCATGATCGCTCTCCCGTCGGGCGGGGGGACCGCTGCGGGTGGCCGGCTGGTCCGAATGTTTCCACGCCGTCCGTGATCGACCGGGGCGGCGGGGGTTGTCAACCTTCGACGGGGTCGCGCCGGCTCAGGCCAGCCCCACCATCGCGCGGATCTGCTGCGGGGTGCAGCCCTCGTCGCGATAGCGGGCGATGGCGCGGGCGTCGTCGCGCTTGGCCAGCCGCTTGCCGGCCGCGTCGCGGATCAGCCGGTGGTGGTGGTAGATCGGCGTCGGCAGGTCCAGCAGCGCCTGCAACAGCACATGGATCTGGGTCGCCTCGAACAGATCGGCGCCGCGCACCACATGGGTGATGCCCTGATCGGCATCGTCCACCACCACCGAGAGGTGATAGGAACTGCCCATCTGCCGCCGCACCAGTACGATATCGCCCACCGTTTCGATCAGCCGGTCGCGGTCCAGCGCATGGTCGCCGGCGTATAGCGGCCCGGTCTCGGCAAAGCGGCGCAGCGGCAGGGCGGCGGTGGCCTTTGCCATGTCGAGCCGGATCACATCCTGCGACCCGGCCTCGGCCATCGGCCGGCTGCGGCAGGTGCCGGGATAGATCCGCCCGTCGGGGCCGAACTGCGGCACGCCCTCCTGCGGCGCGCCGGCGGCGGCCTCGATATCGCCACGCCGGCAGCGGCAGGGGTAGGTGAGGCCCATCTGCGACAGCCGCGCCAGCGCGTCGGCATAGCGCGGCAGCCGCTCCGACTGCCGCATCACCGGTTCGGGCCAGTCGATCCCGAGCCAGTGCAGGTCGTCGTAGATCTGCGCCTCCCACTCCGGCCGCGACCGGCTCTGGTCGATATCCTCGATCCTGAGCAGGAAGCGCCCGCCCGCCGCCCGCGCCATGTCATGCGCCAAGAGCGCCGAATAGGCATGGCCCAGATGCAGCGGCCCGGTGGGCGAGGGGGCGAAGCGGGTGATCAGGCCAGGGCCTCCTCCGCCAGCCAGCTCTGCCACTCCGCCTTGGCCCGGTCGGTATAGGCCTTGTAGCGGTCCTTGCGGCCGCGCCGTCCGCCTTTCAGCCCGTCGACGGGGGGGAACAGGCCGAAGTTCACGTTCATCGGCTGGAAGGTCTTCGCCTCGGCGCCGCCGGTGATATGGGTGATCAGCGCCCCCATGGCGGTGGTGCCGGGCGGCGGGGCCAGCAGCCGGCCTGAAAGCTCGGCCGCGGCCATGCGGCCCGCAAGCAGCCCCATCGCGGCGCTTTCGACATAGCCCTCGACCCCGGTGATCTGGCCGGCGAAGCGGATGTTCGGCCGCGACTTCAGCCGCATGTTACTGTCCAGCAGCGTCGGCGAGTTGATGAAGGTGTTGCGGTGGATGCCGCCCAGGCGCGCAAAGCTCGCCTCCTCCAGCCCGGGGATCATCCGGAACACATCCGTCTGGGCGCCGTATTTCATCTTGGTCTGGAAGCCCACGATATTATAGAGCGTGCCCAGCGCGTTGTCGCGGCGCAGCTGCACCACCGCATAGGCCTTCTCTTCCGGCTTGTGGGCATTGGTCAGGCCGACCGGCTTCATCGGCCCGTGGCGCAGCGTCTCGCGGCCACGCTCGGCCATCACCTCGATCGGCAGGCAGCCGTCGAAATAGCCGGCGGTCTCGCCCTCGTGGAACTCGGTCTTGTCGGCTGCCAGCAGCGCATCGATGAAAGCCTCGTACTGCGGCTTGTCCATCGGGCAGTTGAGATAGGCGGTGCGCTCTTCCTCGGTCTCGCCCTTGTCATAGCGGCTCTGCCGCCAGGCCACGTCCATGTTGACGCTTTCGGCATAGACGATCGGGGCGATGGCGTCGAAGAAGGCCAGCGCATCGGCGCCGGTCTCGGCCTGGATCGCCTGGCCGAGCGCGCCGGAGGTCAGCGGCCCGGTGGCGATGATCCAGTGGCCCTGGTCGGGCAGTTCGGTGATCTCCTCGGCAGAGACCGAGATATTGGGATGCGCCGTCAGCCGCGCCGTCACGGTTTCCGAAAACGGATCGCGGTCGACCGCCAGCGCGCCGCCGGCCGGCAGGCGGTGGGCGTCGGCGGTGGCCATGATCAGCCCGTTGGCCGCGCGCATTTCCCAATGCAAAAGCCCCACCGCGTTCTGTTCGCTGTCGTCCGACCGGAACGAATTGGAACAGACCATCTCGGCCAGGTTGCCGGTGCGATGGGCAAAGGTTTCGACCTTGGGGCGCATTTCGTGGATCACCACGCGCACCCCTGCATTGGCCGCCTGCCAGGCGGCCTCGGATCCGGCCATGCCGCCGCCGACGATATGAAGTGTGTCGCTCATGTTCCGCCAGATAGGGCAGGCGGGCGCGACGCGCAACGGGGCGCGCACGATCCGGCGGCGGTGTCAGGTCTGGAAATGAGGATCACGGTTGCCAGTCGCCCTGCGGCCGTCGCGGCGAAACGGTAAAAGCCGGTGAGAGAGAAACGGCCCGGAGGGTCGTAACACCGGCGACGGCCCGGAAACGAGTTAACGTGTCTGCATTTAAGCCACAAAGCGCGACATTTTTAAAGTCGCGCTTTGGAGACAATTTTCGCAAATGCAGAAACGATCCGCCCTCGCGGCGGCCGGTTCACTGCGCCCAGTCGGGCGGGCGCTTGTCGAGAAAGGCGGCGATGCCCTCCTCGGTATCGCGGTATAGCATGTTTTCCACCATCACCTCGCCGGCATAGGCATAGGCGTCGGCGATCGGCATCTGCAGCTGGTCGTAGAAGGCGCGCTTTCCGATGCGGACGGCGGCGCCCAGCTTGCCGGCCAGCTTCTCGGCCAGCGCGGCGGTCTCGGCCTCCAGCTCCCCGGCCGGGACGGCGCGGTTGATCAGCCCCAGTGCGCGGGCGCGGTCGGTCTCGATGAACTCGCCGGTCGACAGCATCTCGAAGGCGTGCTTGCGCGGGATGTTGCGGCTGAGCGCCACCATCGGGGTCGAGCAGAACAGGCCGATGTTCACCCCGTTGACGCCGAACCGCGTGCCCTCGGCCGCCACCGCCAGATCGCAGCTGGCCACCAGCTGGCAGCCGGCGGCGGTGGCGATGCCATGCACCTGTGCGATCACCGGCTGCGGCAGCGCCTGGATCGACAGCATCATGCGGGTGCAGCGGTCGAACAGATCCTTGAAATAGGCCTTGCCGCCATCCTCGGCCTGGCGGCCGGCGGTCATCTGCTTCAGATCGTGGCCGGCGCAGAACGCCTTGCCTTCGCCCGACAGGATCACCGCGCGGATCTGCCGGTCCTGCTTCAGCGCGTCGAACTCGGCCTGCAGCGCTGCCAGCATCTCGTCCGACAGCGCGTTCAGCCGTTCGGGCGCTGTCATGCGCAGATGCGCCACCGCGCCGGTGTCGTTACGTTCCAGAATTGCCATCTTGCCCTCCCTGCGGATGTTGCGGCTACTCTAGGGCGGGAAAAGGGAGAGGAAAAGCATGACACTGGCGATGACGCGGGACGAGCTGTCGGATTATCTGCACGAGGTGTTCCCACAGATCCGCGACGACTTTCGGATCGACGCGCTGACGCCGCAGAGCGTGACCATGCGGCTGCTGACCGCCGTACGGCACCTGCGGCCGGGCGGCACGGTGTCGGGGCCGTCGATGTTCGCGCTGGCCGATGTGGCGGTCTATGCGATGGTGCTGGCGCGGGTGGGCCGGCAGGCGCTGGCG
>JBFXGQ010000410.1:0-4746 GCA_050177915.1 Pseudodonghicola sp.
ACAACAGCAACAAGCCCACCGTGGTCGAGCGTCGCGTCATCGTGCAGCCGCCGCGCCATGTCTATGCCCCGCCGCGTCAGGTCTATGTCGCGCCGCCGCGTCCGGTCTATGTGCAGCCGCGCCGCCCGGTCTATGTCGCGCCGCCGCGCCCGGTCTATGTCCAGCCGCAGCGCAACGTCTACATCCACCGCGAGGTGAATCGTGAGGTCAACCGCGAGGTCAACGTCTACCGGGGCAAGCCGGGCAAGCCCAACCCGGGCCGCGACAGCCGCTATGATCACCGCGACAATTCCCGCGACGGTCGCCATGACGATTATCAGCGGCGGATCATGCGCTGATCGCCGCTCTGCCGGCGCCAGACGCGACCACAGATGCGACGACAGATGGGACGGCCCTCGGGCCGTCCCTTTTCATGTGAAAGATATGCACGGGGGAGTTGAAACCGCCGCGCCGATGCCGTTGTATGGGCGCATCCAGTTTCGGACAGGACCCCCAGCGGCATCAGGCCCCGCACATTTGCGGGCGCGTGCCGGCTAGGCGCATCAGCGCCGCCGCCCATTTCGGGTGACGACGGTTGACGGAGGGCCCTGCCCAATCAACCAGAGCATCACGGGCGGGCGCAATGAAACCCAAGATTTTGACGACTCTACAGACCTATTCGATGCCGGACTTCGGCGCCGATGTGCTGGCCGGCATCACGGTCGCCATGGTGGCGCTGCCGCTGAGCCTGGCCATCGCCATCGCCTCGGGGGCGGAGCCGGCGGCGGGGCTGGTCACCGCTATCGTGGCGGGCTTTCTGATCTCGGCCTTCGGCGGCAGCCGGGTGCAGATCGGCGGCCCGACCGGCGCCTTTATCGTGGTGGTCTACGGGGTGATCGCCCAACATGGCTACGACGGGCTGGTGCTGGCCACGCTGATGGCGGGGGTGATCCTGATGGTGGCGGGGTATTTCCGCGCCGGCAACCTGATCTCCTTCGTGCCGGAGCCGGTGATCAACGGTTTCACCATCGGAATCGGGGTGATCATCGGCTTCGGCCAGATCTCGAACTTCTTCGGGCTGAGCCTGACCAATGAGCCGGCCGATTTCGTTGAGAAGATCCCGGCGCTTTGGGGCGCCCGGGATACCGTCAGCTGGCAAAGCTTCGGCATCGGGGCGCTGACCATGGTGGCCATCGTGGCGCTCAGGCGGCTGTTCCCGCGGTTTCCCGGGCTGATCGTGGCGGTGGGGATCGGATCGGCGCTGGCCGCCGTGCTGGTGCTGCCGGTCGACACGATCTTTTCCCGCTTCGGCGCGCTGCCCGACCGGCTGCCGGTGCCGCGGCTGCCCGAGATCTCCTATACCCGGGTGATCGAGCTGCTGCCCTCGGCGGCCGTCATCGCCTTTCTCGCCGGGGTGGAATCGCTGCTTTCGGCGATGGTGGCGGACCGGATGATCGGCGGCAAGCACCGCCCCAATGCCGAGATCCTGGCCCAGGGCATCGCCAATATCGGTTCTGCGCTGTTCGGGGGCCTGCCGGCGACCGGCGCCATCGCGCGCACCGCCACCAACGTGCGCGCCGGCGGCAAGACGCCGGTGGCCGGGCTGGTGCATGCGCTGACCATCCTGGTGGTGATGATGGTGGCGGCGCCGCTGGCCGGCTATCTGGCGATGCCGGCGCTGGCGGCGCTCTTGATGCTGACCGCCTGGAACATGACCGAGCCCGACAAATGGAAGTCCTATATGCAGGCACGGCCGTCCGACCGGATGCTGCTGTTGCTGACGCTGGTGCTGACGGTGATCACCGATCTGACGGTGGCCATCGGCGTGGGCGTGGCGGTGGGTCTGGCGCTGCGGCTGCGCCGGCGCGAGGTGCCGCCGGCGGAATGGCACACGCCCGACCGTTGATCGGGCTTGCGCTGCCCCGCGCGGCGGGGCAGCAACGCAGCTATGAGCGTACCTGACGACAGCCTGGAACAGGCCCTGCGCGCGCGGGGCTATCTGCGGATCGCCGGCGTGGACGAGGTTGGCCGCGGCCCGCTGGCCGGGCCGGTCACCGCCGCAGCGGTGATTCTGGACCCCGCCGCAATTCCGGCCGGGCTGAACGATTCGAAGAAGCTGACGGCGCGGCGCCGCGATCATCTGGAGCAGGCGCTGATCGGCTGTGCCGAGATCGCGGTGGCGCATGCCAGCGTCGAGGAGATCGACCGCATCAACATCCTGCGCGCCAGCCATCTGGCGATGGAGCGCGCCATTGCCGCGCTGGATCCGCCGCCGGATTTCCTGCTGATCGACGGCAACATGATCCCCGCCGGGCTGGCGATTCCGGCGCAGCCGGTGGTGGGCGGCGACGCGCGGTCGGTGTCGATCGCGGCGGCCTCGATCGTCGCCAAGACCTGCCGCGACCGGCTGATGGTGGATTTGGCGCAACAGCATCCGGGGTACGGCTGGGAAACCAACGCCGGGTATCCGTCGAAACGCCACAAAGATGCGCTCCGAGATCTGGGCGTTACCCCACATCATAGACGTTCCTTCCGGCCCGTACACAATATCTTGTATCAAGATAAATCAGTAAGTGACTGATTCAAAAAAGAAATTGACGAAGAATCGGGATTGACTCATCCTTGGCCTCAATAAGCGAGCGCAAAAATGCGCCGTATATGAGGCAGTAGTAATGACAAAAACCAACGCAAAGGGGGCGCCCGCGCTCCCTCTCAATACGATATTGGCCGGTGACTGCATCGAGGTGATGAACAGTCTGCCGGAGAGCAGTGTCGACCTCATCTTCGCCGATCCGCCCTATAACCTGCAGCTGAAAGGCGCGCTGCACCGCCCCGACAACAGCCAGGTCGACGCGGTGGACGATCATTGGGATCAGTTCGATTCCTTCGCCGCCTACGACCGTTTCACGCAGGACTGGCTCAAGGCCGCGCGGCGGCTGCTGAAACCCAATGGCGCGATCTGGGTGATCGGCTCGTATCACAACATCTTCCGTGTCGGCGCGGCGCTGCAGAACGAAGGCTACTGGATTCTCAACGACGTGGTCTGGCGCAAGTCGAACCCGATGCCGAACTTCCGCGGCAAGCGGTTCACCAACGCGCATGAGACGATGATCTGGGCCTCGAAATCCGAGGGCGCCAAATACACCTTCAACTACGAGGCGCTGAAGGCGCTGAACGAAGGCGTGCAGATGCGCTCGGACTGGGTGCTGCCGATCTGCACCGGGCACGAACGGCTGAAGGACGAGAACGGCGACAAGGCGCACCCCACGCAGAAGCCGGAATCGCTGCTGCACCGGGTGCTGGTGGGCTCGACCAACCCCGGCGACGTGGTGCTCGATCCGTTTTTCGGCACCGGCACCACCGGTGCCGTGGCCAAGATGCTGGGCCGCGACTTCATCGGCATCGAGCGCGAGGAAAGCTATCGCAAGGTGGCCGAAAAGCGCATCGCCCGCGTGCGCAAGTTCGACCGCGAGGCGCTGCAGGTCAGCGCCAGCAAGCGCGCCGAACCGCGGGTGCCCTTCGGCCAGCTGGTCGAGCGCGGCATGCTGCGCCCGGGCGAAGAGCTGTTCTCGATGAACAACCGCTACAAGGCCAAGGTCCGTGCCGACGGCACCCTGGTGGGGGGCGAGGTCAAGGGCTCGATCCATCAGGTGGGCGCCGCGCTGGAAGGCGCGCCCAGCTGTAATGGCTGGACCTACTGGTGCTTCCGGCGCGACGGCCAGACCGTGCCGATCGATGTGCTGCGCCAGCAGATCCGCTCGGAAATGCGCAACAACTGAGTTTTCCGGACAGAGAGAGACGACCGCTGGCGCCCGTGGCCTGTCACGGGGCGCCGACCTGGCCCCGCCCTTGTGGTGGGGCTTTTTTTGCGCCATTCGGGGGCGGGCCGCCCCGCCGTCGCCGCCGGAACGGGGCCCGACCGCACATGAGGACACAGGACACCCTGCCCATGACCGATACCGCCGGCCTGATCTCGCCTTCGCCCGTCGCCGCGCGCGATCGTCACGCCGCCGCTGCGGTGGACGTGCCCGACAAATACACCGAAGCGGCGCTGGAACGGCACAAGCGCGAGGGGCTGAAGCTGGCCATGCGGGTCCGCGTGATCACCATGCCGATGATCGGCCTGCTGCTGCTGCTGATCAACCCGCAGGTCGAGGTGCTGTTCTATCACGCGATCCTGGCGTTTCTGGCCCTGAACGGCTGGCTGATCTATCGCATCGGCCGCGTCGGGCGGTCGCGGCTGGAACTGGCGCTGATCTTCGCCGATCTCGCGGTGATGACGGTGGGCATGGTGATGCCCAACCCGCTGAGCGATCAGCGCATGCCGCTGGCGATGCAGTACTGGTACGACAATTTCCTCTATTTCTTCGGCATCCTGGCGGCGGGGACATTGGCGTTTTCCTGGCGCACGGTGATCGCCATCGGCATCTGGACCTCGGCGATGTGGGCGGCGGCGCTGGGCATCGCCTGGTGGGTCGCCACGCCCTATCCCGATCTGACCGAAGCGACCCGGCAGGCCTTTGCGGGATACCCAGAGCTGATCGCCTGGCTCGATCCCAACAACTTCCAGATCCGCTTGCGGGTGCAGGAGATCGCCGTCTTCCTGATCGTGGCGGTGACGCTGGCCTTCTCCGCCCGCCGTTTCAACCGGCTGCTGATCGACAATGCCGGGCTGGAGCGCGAGCGCGCCAATCTCTCGCGCTACTTCTCGCCCAATGTGGTCGACGAGCTGTCGCAGAATGACCAGCCGCTGAAACAGGTGCGCCG